>NZ_CP118955.1:0-300000 GCF_029023785.1 Enterococcus faecium
ATGGTATCCCTCGATGCTTTATGGAATGAATTAAAAGCAACATACCAAAAGGATTTATCGCCTGCTAGCTATAATACATGGATCGAAACAGCGAACCCTCGAACCCTTGATCAAAACCAGCTCGTTGTTGAGGTTCCTAGCAAGATTCATAAAGAATATTGGGAAAAAAACCTGGCGACAAAAATCGTTGAAGTCGGTTATATGTTATCAGGAAATGAGATTATCCCTCGCTTTATTACTGGCGAAGAAGCAGAGCAAGAAGAAGTTATAGAAGAAAAAAATCCAAAAGTTGTGGCACCTAGTCCGCTAAAAAAAGCCATGCTGAACCCTAAATATACCTTTGATACGTTTGTCATTGGTAAAGGAAACCAGATGGCTCATGCAGCAGCGCTCGTTGTAGCAGAAGATCCAGGTTCTATTTATAACCCGCTCTTCTTTTATGGAGGCGTGGGACTTGGTAAGACTCACTTGATGCATGCAATTGGTCATCAAATGCTGCAAAGTCAGCCTAATGCCAAAGTAAAATATGTAAGCAGTGAAACTTTTGCTAATGATTTCATCAATTCGATCCAAAACAAAACAGCAGAAGAGTTCCGTCAAGAATATCGAAATGTTGATTTACTGCTAGTGGATGACATTCAATTTTTTGCAGAAAAAGAAGCTACGCAAGAAGAGTTTTTCCATACTTTCAATGCCTTGTACAATGAAGGGAAACAAATCGTACTAACCAGTGATCGGTTGCCAAACGAGATTCCGAAACTGCAAGAACGCCTTGTTTCTCGCTTTGCATGGGGGCTGTCTGTTGATATTACACCGCCGGATCTTGAAACAAGAACAGCGATTTTACGTAAAAAAGCGGCGGCTGAACGTCTAGAGATCCCAGATGACACACTAAGCTACATCGCAGGACAAATTGATTCTAACATTCGTGAATTAGAAGGTGCGCTTGTTCGAGTGCAAGCTTTTGCTGCGATGAATAGTGAAGATATTTCGACTAGTCTAGCTGCAGACGCACTGAAAACGTTAAAATCAGGAAAAGGACATCCTCAATTGTCAATCCTGCAGATCCAAGAAGAAGTGGCAAAGTATTATCACATCCAATTGAAAGATCTCAAAGGAAAGAAACGCGTCAAATCTATTGTTGTTCCTAGACAAATCGCTATGTATTTGGCACGTGAGCTCACAGATAATTCTTTACCGAAAATCGGAGCTGAATTCGGTGGCAAGGATCATACAACGGTTATCCATGCTCATGAAAAAATCCAGCAGCTGATGGATTCTAGTGTCAGTATGCAAAATGAAGTATCAGAAATCAAAAACTTTTTACTAAATTAATTTGTCGATTCTATCAACTGAAAATAGCATGTGGATAAAAGAAAAAAACGTTCAAAAGTTATACACACTTTTTCCACAGCTGTTTTTTCGTTTCTCTCTTACGTTTTTTGAGTTTTCCACAGAATCAACATGCCCTATTACTTTTATTATTCTTTTTAACTAATAATAAATAAACAAACATTCAAAGGAGATACATCATGAAAGTTACTTTAAACCGAGCTAGCTTTATGCAGGAATTGCAAACTGTTCAACGAGCTATTTCAAGCAAAACCACGATCCCTATTTTGACAGGTGTAAAAATCACACTGACACAAGAAGGTTTGACTTTGACGGGGAGCAACGCTGATATATCAATTGAAACTTTTTTGTCTGTTGAAAACGAAAAAGCAAATATGCAAATCGAATCTACTGGTTCCATTGTTTTACAAGCACGTTTCTTTAGCGAAATCATTCGGAGACTTCCTGAAGAAACATTTACTTTAGAAGTTTTAGAAAATAAACAAGTAGCGATCACTTCTGGAAAAGCGAATTTTATCGTAAATGGATTAGATGCAGATAACTATCCTCATCTTCCTGTTGTCGAAAGCCATAACCAGATGAAATTACCTGTACACGTATTGACTAAACTAATCAACGAAACAGTTTTTGCTGTCTCACAACATGAGAGTCGTCCAATCTTGACAGGTGTGCATTTCATTTTATCTGATAATTCTTTATTAGCTGTAGCTACTGATTCTCACCGTCTAAGTCAACGCGTGATTCCAGTAGAACAAGCGGCTGATCATTTTGATATTGTTATTCCTGGAAAAAGTTTGATCGAATTATCTCGCTCATTAACAAATGAAGAAGAAATCGTCGAAATCAGCATTATGGAAAACCAAGTGTTGTTCAAAACAGAAACGATGTATTTCTATTCCCGTTTGCTAGAAGGAAACTATCCAGATACCAATCGTTTGATTCCTTCAAGTTTTAATACAGAGGTTGAATTTTCTGTTCCTAGCTTTTTAGCGGCGATCGAACGGGCTTCTTTACTTTCTCATGAAGGCCGTAACAACATCGTTCGTTTATCTATTCGTCCAGATGCGGTTGTTTTATACGGAAATTCGCCAGAAATCGGGAAAGTAGAAGAAAGCTTGAGTTATACAGCAAGCAGTGGCGATCCATTAGATATTTCTTTCAATCCGGATTATATGAAAGCAGCGTTGCGTGCATTTGGAGATATGAGCATCAAAGTGAAATTTATCTCTGCTATTCGTCCATTTACATTGGAACCAACGGAAGATGGCGTTCAATTTATTCAGCTGATTACTCCTGTACGTACAAATTAACAATGATTTTCAATGTTCTTGAAAATTTAATTGAAAAGAAATAGAAAAAATAAAATTTTAAACAGAAGGCCCTAAAATCTCTTTTAAGGCTTTCTGTTTATTTTTGTTTAAATCACCTTTTTTAGATTAAATCGTCTTATATGGAAAAATATATGGATAAATTTGTTTTATTGCGAAAAAAAAGGTATAATAGAGTATACTTTTAATAATGAAAATGAGGGATGGGCATTGAAACAACAAGTCATTCTAAATACGGAATTCATGACGTTGGGCCAAATGTTGAAAGAAGTCACAGTTATCGGTAGTGGCGGACAAGCAAAATGGTATTTGGCAGAAAACACTGTGTTAGTCGATGGCGAACCAGAAAATCGTCGTGGACGCAAACTTTATCCCGGCATGATGGTTGAAGTTCCAGAAGTAGGAACTTTTTTTATGGTAAAAAAAGGAAACGACGATAATGAGGCTGAATAAGCTGTATTTAAAAAATTATCGAAATTACGAAGAGCTGAACATCGAATTTTCCAAGAACCTCGTCATCTTTTTAGGAGAAAATGCGCAAGGAAAAACGAATCTTTTGGAAAGTATCTACGTATTAGCTATGACGCGAAGTCATCGGACAAGTAGTGAGCAGGAATTGATTGGCTGGACTGACGATCAGGCGATGATTCAAGGAGAGATCACAAAAGGTTCATCCACTCTTCCATTAGAAATCTTATTATCTAAAAAAGGCCGAAAAACCAAGATCAACCATATCGAACAGAAAAAGTTAAGTACTTACGTGGGACAAATGAATGTCATTTTATTTGCACCAGAAGATCTTTCTTTAGTAAAAGGCAGCCCGCAGATCAGGCGGAAGTTTTTAGATATGGAATTAGGCCAGATCAATCCAATCTATCTTTATGATCTTGTCCAATACCAAGCAATTTTGAAACAAAGAAACCAGTACTTGAAGCAATTGAATGAAAAAAAACAAACTGATTTGCTTTATTTGGATATTTTGTCCGAACAACTAGCAGCGTTTGGCAGCAAAGTATTGAAAGCAAGAGCACAGTTCGTCAAGCGATTGGAGTTTTGGGCTAATTCTTTGCATCAGCAAATCACCCATCAAAAAGAGCAGCTGGAAATCGAGTATCTCACCGCAGTCGATTCTTTAGAAACACATACGCAAGAGCAAATCCAAGAACAATTTCTCGCACTTTTGAACCAAAATAAAAAGAAAGACCTTTTTCGGGGAACAACGACAGTTGGTCCTCATCGTGACGATCTTTCCTTTTTTATTAATCAGAAAAATGTGCAGACTTATGGATCGCAAGGACAGCAAAGAACAACTGCACTAAGTGTCAAATTAGCAGAAATCGATTTGATTAAAGAAGAGACAGGGGAATATCCAATCCTTTTGTTAGATGATGTGATGAGCGAGCTGGATGCTAATCGTCAACTCCATCTGCTAGAAACAATCGAAGGAAAAGTTCAAACGTTCTTAACAACAACGACACTTGACCATGTAAAAAATAAAATGACTGTTGAACCTGAGATTTTTTATGTTCAACAAGGGAAACTAAAAGGAGAAGAAACTGAATGACAGAAGAAAGAAGTTTAGTAGAACGCGCTAAAGAGTATGATGCCAGTCAGATTCAAGTACTTGAAGGACTTGAAGCCGTTCGTAAACGACCTGGCATGTATATCGGTTCGACTAGTTCTGAGGGTCTGCATCACCTTGTTTGGGAAATTGTCGATAATTCGATCGATGAAGTATTAGCAGGTTTTGCAACGAAAATCCATGTGATTATTGAAAAAGACAACAGTATCACCGTTATTGACGACGGTCGGGGGATACCTGTAGATATCCAGGCAAAAACTGGACGTCCTGCAGTTGAAACGGTCTTTACTGTTTTACATGCTGGAGGAAAATTCGGCGGTGGTGGGTACAAAGTTTCTGGTGGACTTCACGGAGTAGGATCTTCTGTTGTAAACGCGCTTTCTACACAGCTTGATGTCAAAGTATACAAAGAAGGAAATGTGTACTATCAAGAATATCGTCGTGGAGCTGTAGTGGACGACTTAAAGATTATCGAACAAACGGATCGCCATGGAACAACGGTTCACTTTACGCCAGACCCTGAAATTTTTACAGAGACAACTGAGTTTGATTTTTCAAAATTGGCTACCCGGATCCGTGAACTTGCTTTCTTGAACCGCGGGATGCGTATATCGATTGAAGACAAACGAGAAGAAGAACCAGTCATCAATGAATACCATTATGACGGCGGGATCAAAAGTTATGTCGAATACTTGAATGCAAACAAAACCGTGATTTTTCCAGAACCTGTATATTTGGAAGGTGAACAGCAAGATATCGCAGTTGAAGTCTCTATGCAATATACAGACGGCTACCATTCCAATATCATGAGTTTTGCCAACAATATCCATACGTATGAAGGTGGAACACATGAATCAGGATTCAAGACTGCTTTAACTCGTGTGATAAATGATTATGCCCGAAAACAAAAGCTGATGAAAGAAAATGACGACAACTTGACCGGTGAAGACGTGCGAGAAGGATTGACAGCTGTTATTTCTATCAAGCATCCTGACCCTCAATTCGAAGGACAAACAAAAACAAAATTGGGCAATTCCGAAGTACGGACAGTCACTGATCGGTTATTTAGCGAACATTTCATGAAATTCTTGCTGGAAAACCCAAGTGTGGGCCGGCAAATTGTTGAAAAAGGATTACTAGCTTCCAGAGCTCGTCTAGCAGCGAAACGTGCGCGTGAAGTAACGAGACGTAAAGGTGCTTTAGAGATTAGTAATCTGCCAGGAAAATTAGCGGACTGCTCTAGCAACGATCCTGAAAAATGCGAATTGTTCATCGTCGAAGGAGATTCGGCCGGCGGATCAGCTAAGCAAGGTCGTAATCGAGAGTTTCAAGCCATCTTGCCTATTCGTGGGAAAATCTTGAATGTTGAAAAAGCAAGCATGGACAAGATCTTGGCAAATGAAGAGATCCGGTCTTTATTTACTGCTATGGGTACAGGGTTTGGAGAAGATTTTGATGTATCGAAAGCTCGCTACCACAAATTAGTTATCATGACTGATGCCGATGTCGACGGCGCGCATATCCGTACATTGCTGCTGACTCTTTTTTATCGTTACATGCGTCCTATTGTTGAAGCTGGATACGTCTATATTGCTCAGCCACCTTTATACGGGGTAAAACAAGGGAAGAATATTACGTATGTACAACCAGGAAAAAATGCAGAAGAAGAGTTGAAACAAGTCGTTGCTTCACTTCCTGCCTCACCAAAACCAAGCGTTCAGCGTTATAAAGGACTTGGAGAAATGGATGATCATCAACTATGGGAAACAACTATGGACCCAAGCAATCGGATGATGGCCCGCGTCAGTGTGGACGATGCTATTGCAGCAGATCAGATATTTGAAATGTTGATGGGGGATCGAGTAGAACCCCGTCGTGCATTCATCGAGGAAAATGCACACTATGTGAAGAACTTAGATATTTAATCATGAAGGAGGAAAAAGAATGAGTGAAGAAATCAGAGAAAACATCCATGATGTCAATCTAACCAGCGAAATGAAAGACTCCTTCATCGATTATGCGATGAGTGTTATTGTCGCACGTGCACTTCCTGATGTCAGAGATGGTCTGAAACCCGTTCATCGCCGTATTTTATACGGCATGAACGAATTAGGTGTAACACCGGATAAAGCCCATAAAAAATCTGCCAGAATCGTCGGAGATGTCATGGGTAAATACCATCCTCATGGAGACAGTGCGATCTATGAGTCAATGGTACGGATGGCACAGCCATTCAGCTACCGTTATATGCTAGTGGATGGTCATGGAAACTTTGGTTCTGTTGACGGTGACGGTGCCGCCGCTATGCGTTATACCGAAGCACGGATGAGCAAAATCGCTACAGAAATGCTGCGTGATATCAATAAGAACACTGTTGATTTCCAAAGCAACTATGATGATACAGAAAAAGAACCAGTTGTACTACCTGCTCGCTTCCCGAATCTTTTAGTGAACGGAACAACGGGGATCGCCGTAGGTATGGCCACGAATATCCCACCTCATAACTTGTCTGAGGTAGTAGCGGCTATCGATTTGCTGATGGATAATCCTGATGTGACGACCAATGAATTGATGGAAGTATTACCTGGACCAGATTTTCCAACAGGTGGTTTGGTTATGGGGAAATCAGGAATCCGAAGAGCGTATGAAACAGGTAAGGGTTCTATTACCGTACGTGCAAAAGTTGAGATTACTGAGATGCCAAATGGTAAAGAACGGATCATCGTGACAGAATTGCCTTATATGGTCAATAAAGCAAAATTGATCGAACGGATTTCTGAACTGCACAGAGACAAGCGTATCGAAGGGATCACAGATTTGCGGGACGAATCTTCCCGTGAAGGTATGCGGATCGTCATTGACATCCGTCGTGACGCCAGCGCATCCGTTATCTTGAATAACTTATATAAATTGACATCCTTGCAAAATTCATTTGGATTCAATATGTTGGCGATCGAAAAAGGTGTGCCGAAAGTTTTGAGCTTGAAACAAATCCTTGAAAACTATATCGAACATCAACGCGAAGTCATCACACGACGGACGGTCTTTGAAAAAGAAAAAGCAGAAGCAAGAGCACACATCTTAGAAGGTTTGCGTATTGCTTTGGATCATATCGATGAAATCATTGCGATTATCCGCGGGTCTAAATCAGATGACGAGGCAAAAGCAACAATGATCGAACGGTTCGATTTATCCGATCGCCAGTCTCAAGCTATTTTAGATATGCGTTTACGCCGATTGACCGGTTTGGAACGGGAAAAAATCGAAAATGAATACCAAGAACTCTTAAAACTGATTGAAGATTTAACTGACATTCTGGCAAGACCAGAACGTGTTACAGAAATCATCAAGAATGAATTAGCAGACTTGAATCAACGATTTGGTGATAAACGACGCACAGAATTACTAGTCGGTGAGGTCTTAAGTCTGGAAGATGAAGATTTAATCGAAGAAGAAGAAATCGTTATTACATTGACAAACAATGGTTACATCAAACGTTTGGCAAATAATGAATTCAGAGCTCAACGAAGGGGTGGACGTGGTGTCCAAGGAATGGGTATCCACAATGACGACTTCGTCAAAAATCTGGTTTCTTGTTCTACCCATGATACATTGTTATTCTTTACGAATAACGGAAAAGTGTATCGGGCAAAAGGATACGAAATTCCAGAATACGGGCGTACAGCCAAAGGAATCCCAATCATCAATTTACTAGGTATCGATTCGAGTGAAAGCATCCAGGCAATCATTGCGGTGACGGGAGAAGCAGAAGAAGGCCACTATCTCTTCTTTACGACGCGTCAAGGTACAGTAAAACGTACTTCTGTCACTGCTTTTGCTAACATCCGAAGTAATGGTCTGATCGCAATTGGTTTGAAAGAAGACGATGAGCTCGTCAATGTGCTACTGACAGATGGTCAATCTAATATCATTATTGGAACACATAACGGCTACTCTGTCACTTTCAAAGAAGAAGCAGTCCGCGATATGGGACGTACAGCTTCCGGGGTCAGAGGGATACGCCTGCGTGAGGAAGATTATGTCGTTGGGGCAGCCTTAATGAAGGAATATCAAGAAGTATTAGTGATCACAGAAAAAGGTTACGGAAAACGGACAAAAGTATCGGAATATCCAGTGAAAGGCCGCGGAGGTAAAGGGATCAAAACGGCGAACATCACTGAAAAAAATGGTCCACTAGCTGGATTGACCACTGTTTCTGGAGATGAAGACATCATGCTGATTACAGATAAAGGTGTCATTATCCGTTTCAACGTATCGACTGTTTCTCAAACTGGACGTTCAACATTAGGCGTACGTTTGATGAAGATGGAAGCTGATACGAAAGTTGTCACGATGGCAGCAGTCGAACCAGAAGCTGCAGAACAAACAGTTGAAGAACAAGGATCAGAAGAATAACCATCAAGACTAAGTGTGTAAGCTAGCAAGAATAACCGATTAAAAAATCTGGTTATTCCTGCTGGCTTTTTTGATTAGTTGAATTTCTCTTAAAATATTCGAAACTGTTCATTCTGTATTGCTTTTGACCAAAATAGAGTGTATAATTAGAGCTTGTGAGTAGTCTAATTAATTAGATAACTCTCCTTGCTCTTAGGAACCTAAGAGCCGAAAGTCCACAGGGAGGTGAATATCAATGGAAAACACGAAATATGAAATCATGTACATTATTCGTCCAAACATTGATGAAGAAGCAAAAACTGCTTTAATCGAACGTTTCGATGCAATCTTGAAAGATAACGGAGCAGAAGTTATCGAATCAAAAGATTGGGAAAAACGCCGTTTCGCTTATGAAATGAACGGTTACCGTGAAGGTATCTATCACATCGTTAAAGTATCTTCTCCATCATCAGCAAATGCTGTCAATGAATTTGACCGTCTTGCTAAAATCAACGACGATATCATTCGTCACATGATTGTTAAAGAAGAAGCTTAATTGTTGTTTCATGTGAAACAATAGAAAACGATGAGAGGAGATGACTATTTTGATTAATAATGTTGTATTAGTTGGACGTCTGACGAAAGATCCAGATTTGCGTTACACAGCAAGTGGTACGGCAGTCGCAACATTTACTTTGGCTGTGAATCGTAATTTTACAAACCAAAGCGGCAATCGCGAGGCTGATTTTATCAACTGTGTGATTTGGCGCAAATCAGCAGAAACTTTAGCAAACTATGCTCGTAAAGGAACACTTTTAGGTGTTACTGGACGTATCCAAACTCGTTCTTATGATAATCAGCAAGGACAACGTGTATACGTGACAGAAGTAGTAGCTGACAACTTCCAATTGCTGGAAAGTCGTTCTGCATCTGAAAATCGCCAACAAAGCGGCGGATTCCAAAGTTCTGGTCAATCAGCTGGCGGATTTGGCGGAAACAATAACTCTAATCAAACATCTCAATCATCCAACGGTATGCCTGATTTCGACCGTGATACTTCTGACCCATTCGGCTCAAGTTCAACGATCGACATTTCAGACGATGATTTACCATTCTAAACGAATTTGATAGGAGGGAAATAGAATGGCACAACAAAGAAGAGGCGGACGTAAACGTCGTAAAGTAGACTACATTGCTGCTAACCATATTGAATATATCGATTATAAAGATATCGAATTACTAAAAAGATTTATTTCAGAACGCGGTAAAATCTTGCCACGTCGTGTAACTGGTACAGGCGCTAAAAACCAACGTAAAATTACTGTTGCAATCAAACGCGCTCGTATCATGGGCTTGCTACCTTTCGTTAGCGAAGACTAATAAATCCTAGGAATTGAATGACTGATCCTTTTGATCAGCTATTCAATTCCTTTTTTTCTGTAAAAATAACCTCTATTCGTTTAGTCGCTCGAATGACGAAAGTTATGGTAAAATCAAATTAGTCATATATGGGAGGAAAATTATGGAAAATAAAAACAATCATTTATCCCCGAAACCTCTCTTCCTTATCCTGTTTATATTAATCGAAGTATTGGTAGTCTTAATTTTACCATTTCGTTTTGTTAGCGCTTCGGTCATTCTATTGATGAATTTATGGGGTGTTCGCTATTGGTTGAAAATGAAACGTTGGCTTATTTTAAATAAACGTGAAAAAATCCAGCAGGCTTCGACTGTAGCTGAAACCAATCTAGCTTATGTCTCAGAAGTCATGCCTGTAGGAGTGATTGCTTATCAGCCATCAAGCCAAAAAATCGAATGGCTCAATCCATTAGCATTGAAAATCAAAGATCAAAGTGGATTAACAGAGGAAGAATTGCTAGATACTTTTTTTACTGCAAAAGAAAAAAAGAAAAACCAAGTCTATCTAGCAGATAAAACATTTCAGTTTGATATGGATACAGTAAAGGGTGTTGTTTATTTTAATGATATTACCCAAAACCAGTTGTTAAAACTCCATCAGACGAACAGTCAGCCGGTGATTGGTATTTTATCTATTGATAACTATGCAGATGCCATTGATAAATTAGATGACAAAGAGATTTCTTATTTGAACTCTTTCGTCACTACACTAGTTTCTGACTGGATGAATGAATACCATGTCTTTTTCAAAAGAATCAACGCAGAACGGTTTTTCTTCGTAGCACAGATGATCGATCTGAAAAAGATGATGGATAAAAAATTTGATTTGCTGGATCGCTTTCGAGCAGAAGCTGAAAAACAGAGCTCGCCTATCACCCTTAGTATGGGGATTGCTTATGGCTCAAGAACCCTCGATGAAATCGGTGGAGAAGCTCAGAATAATTTAGATGTTGCTTTAGTCCGTGGAGGCGACCAAGTTGTCGTGAAAGAGGTAAAAGAAGGAGCAAAACCTGTTTATTATGGGGGGAAATCTGCTAAGAATGTCAAACGCACGCGTGTTCGTTCTCGAGCGATGAGTACCGCTTTGCGTCGGATTTTTGATGAAACAGGCGATGTGTTTATCATGGGGCACAAGTTTCCGGATATGGATGCTTTAGGCTCTGCTTTTGGTGTCAGTTGTCTGGCACGCTTCAACCAGAAAAAAGCTTACATCGTTATCAATGAGAACGAGATCATTCCAGATGTAGAACGGTGTCTTGAAGAAATCCATAAGCATCCTGAATTAGAAATGCAACTAATCTCTCCAGAACGTGCCATAGAGCTGAAAAAAGAAGAGGACCTCCTCGTGATGGTGGATTACCATAAACCTTCTCTATCGATCTCTCAGGGCCTATATGAGCAATTTGATAAGATTGTGATCATTGATCACCATCGTCGTGGGGAAGAGTTTCCAAGTAAACCTCTGCTGACTTATATTGAATCTTCAGCTTCTTCAGCTTCAGAGCTAGTTTCTGAGCTGATCCAATACCAAAGCAGCAAAACAAATCGCTTAGATCGTTTTGAGGCCACATTATTGCTTGCAGGGATGGTTGTAGATACAAATAGTTTCAATGTCCGTACAACTGCACGAACTTTTGACGTTGCCAGCTATTTAAGGTCTTGTGGAGCAGACGCATCCTTAGTACAATATTTATTGAGCTCGGATTTAGCGACATACTTGGAGATCAGCAATTTGATTGCTGGAAGCGACTATGTGACTTCTGATATTGTTGTGGCGGCAGGGACAGACGAAAAAGAGTATAATAGTGTTATAGCAGCAAAAACAGCAGATACATTGCTTTCGATGATCAATATCAATGCAGCTTTCGTCATTACAAAGCGGACAGACGGCTTGATTGGGATCAGTGCCAGAAGTACCGGCACGATCAACGTCCAAATCATCATGGAATCCTTAGGTGGCGGAGGACACTTCACAAACGCAGCTACTCAACTGGAAAATACGACAGTTGAGGAAACAAAACAGAAGCTATTTGCTGCAATCAAAGAAAATATGAATCAAATATATGATAAGGAGTAATCCAAATGAAAGTAATTTTTTTACAAGATGTAAAAGGAAAAGGTAAAAAAGGGGACATCAAAGAAGTTCCAGCAGGTTATGCACAAAATTATCTAATCAAAAATAACTTGGCAAAAGAAGCAACGAAAAGCAGTATCAGTCAGTTAGCAGGACAAAAGAAAGCACAAGAAAAACACGAAGCTGAAATCTTGGAAGAAGCTAAAAAGTTAAAAGAATTCTTGGAAAAAGAAGATACTGTAGTCGAATTGAAGGCGAAAGCAGGGGAAGACAGCCGTTTGTTTGGTTCGATCCCTTCAAAACAAATTGCTGAAGGGTTAAACAAACAATACAAAATCAAATTAGATAAACGAAAAATCGAATTAGAAAATCCGATCCGTTCACTAGGCTACACAAACGTACCTGTTAAGCTTCATCATGAGGTGACGGCTACGATCAAAGTTCATGTCGTACAAGAATAACAAATCTTGATAGCGATGTTCAGCTGGTAAGTATAACCAGAAGGAAAAAAGAGAAACCGAAATTTATCTGAGAAAACAGCTGCAGCAATGAAAGCAAAAGCTGCAAATCGATTTCAGATTGATTTCGGTTTCTTTTTTGGGAACAGCAAAATAGCATAAAGAAAACGAGTATAATAAAAGAGAACTATTTTTTTATTACACTTTCGGTACGAATGATGACTTTTCTCTCATTTTCTTGTAAAATGAAGCAATTGAAGACAAGGAGCGATACGTATGAATGAAGTGTGGCAGGATCGAATCCCACCGCAAAATATTGAAGCTGAACAAGCGGTTTTAGGCTCTGTTTTTCTTGACGCAGAAACGATCATTGATGCCATGGAGTACATAGAGCCAAAAGACTTTTATCGTCGTGGCCATCAAATTATTTTTGAGACAATGATCGAGTTAAATGATCGTAATGAAGCGATTGACGTGGTTACTGTCAAAGACCGGCTGGAACAAGCCAATTTGTTAGAAGATGCCGGTGGTTTAAGTTATCTCTCAGACTTGGCATTAGCAGTTCCGACAGCAGCAAATATCGTCTACTATGCGAAAATCGTTGAAGAAAAATCATTGCTGCGTACATTGATCCAGACAGCAACAGGAATCGTTACGAAAGGATTCGAGCAAGGAGAAGAAGTTCAAACAATTTTAGATGATGCCGAACGCAGTATCTTGGAGGTTTCGGAAAAAAGAAATCGAAGCGGCTTTTTATCTATTGCTGAAGTACTGAACTCCACGATTGAAAATATCGATCGACTAGCTCAAAACAATGAAGAAATCACAGGTCTACCAACTGGCTATCAAGGTCTGGATAAAATGACAGCAGGTTTCCAGCCCGAAGAACTAATCATTCTTGCTGCACGTCCAGCGGTAGGTAAAACAGCGTTTGCATTGAATATTGCTCAAAATGTAGGAACAAAAACAGATCGTTCTGTTGCGATATTTAGTTTGGAAATGGGGGCAGAATCTCTTGTAAATCGGATGCTTTGTGCAGAAGGTTCGATTGAGGCCAGCCATTTACGTACAGGTCAGCTTTCGGAAGAAGAATGGTCGAATCTGATCGTTGCGATGGGGAGTCTTTCTCGAGCAAATATTTTTATCGATGATACACCAGGGATCAAAATCTCTGAAATCCGTGCGAAATGTCGGAAACTAGCGCAAGAAAAAGGCAATCTAGGCTTGATATTGATCGATTATTTGCAGTTGATTGAAGGTAACGGTAAAGAGAACCGTCAACAAGAAGTATCAGATATCTCTCGCCAACTGAAAAAACTGGCGAAAGAGCTGAAAGTACCTGTCATTGCTCTTTCACAGTTATCTCGTGGAGTAGAACAGCGACAAGACAAACGACCAGTGCTAAGTGATATTCGTGAATCCGGATCAATTGAACAAGATGCGGACATCGTAGCCTTCTTGTATCGAGATGATTATTATGAAAGAGAAGGCGGAGATGACGATGATGGAAACGAGCCAAAAAATGACAACGTCATCGAAGTCATCATCGAGAAGAACCGAAGCGGTGCACGAGGAACAGTTGAACTACTGTTTATCAAAGAATACAATAAGTTTTCGTCGCTTTCGCCAAGAGAAGAATTTTAAAGAAGAGGTTGTGAGCCTTGAGCAATCCCGAGAGCTCTCGTAAGAAGATGCAAGGAGTAACCGCAGGAACGACTAGAGTACTTAATTTAAACAGATCTCCAAAGGGATTGTGACAAAAGTCTTGTCACAGTCCCTTTTTCCGAATAAACGGTGTTCAATCAGCTGACCCTTGGTATTAGCTCAGCAAACGTCAAAATATGAGGAACTATTTTGACGTTTGTTTCTCTAATACTCAGGTCAAAACGCTGATCTTACGACCTCTTTTCCTTAAACGGTGTTCTCCTGCCAACTCCTCGGTCACAAGTCACAATATCATCAAACATGAGAAGCAGTTTTTTGAAATTGCTCCTTGTGACTCAGAGTTAAACGGCAGGCTCACAACCTCTTTCTTAAACGGTGTTCAAAAGCTTGCATCTGCGGTAATACGCCCAATCAAACGAAAAATATGAGAAGCTATTTTTGTTTGGCTGTTCTTATTACTTGATGCAGGACAGCTTTTTCACAACCTCTGATTCACGGTGTTCCAAAAGTAGCTTCTTCGAAAAATAAGTCGAAATTTCACAAAAATTTGAGAAGCAATTTTCGTACATTCCTTCTTATTTCTTGAAGCTGACCACTTCTGTTACAACCTCTTTTTTAATAACCATTCTAAAAAGATAAAGTTCGTTTTTTAAGCGTTTTTATAAAATAAAAATAAAAATCATTCGATTTTATTTGAAATATGTATCTATTATTGATACAATGGTTCAGGATTAAATAATATAGAACGAGGTGTTCACATGTCATCTGTAGTAGTAGTAGGTACGCAATGGGGCGATGAAGGGAAAGGAAAAATCACAGACTTTCTCAGTGAAAATGCTGAAGTGATTGCACGGTACCAAGGTGGCGACAATGCAGGGCACACAATTAAGTTTAACGGTGTGACTTATAAACTGCATTTGATTCCTTCTGGGATTTTTTATAAAGACAAGATCAGTGTGATCGGAAACGGCGTTGTAGTCAATCCTAAATCATTGGTTAAAGAATTAGCTTATTTACATGAAAAAGGTGTAGAAACAAGTAATTTGCGTATTTCTGACCGCGCGCACGTAATCTTGCCTTATCATATCAAATTGGACCAATTACAAGAAGATGCTAAGGGCGAAAATAAGATTGGTACAACGATTAAAGGAATCGGACCTGCCTATATGGATAAAGCAGCTCGTGTAGGTATCCGTATTGCAGACTTATTAGATAAAGAAATTTTTGAAGAACGTCTTCGTTTGAATCTAGATGACAAAAACCGTCAATTTGTAAAAATGTTTGATTCAGAACCACTTGATTTTGACGATATTTTTGAAGAATATTATGAATACGGACAACAAATCAAACAATACGTCACAGATACTTCCGTTATCTTGAATGATGCTTTGGATGCAGGCAAACGCGTGTTGTTTGAAGGCGCACAAGGTGTAATGCTGGATATCGACCAGGGAACTTATCCTTTTGTTACTTCTTCTAACCCAGTAGCCGGTGGGGTAACAATCGGAAGCGGTGTAGGGCCTTCAAAAATCAATAAAGTTGTCGGCGTCTGCAAAGCCTATACGTCACGTGTCGGTGATGGACCATTTCCAACTGAATTATTTGATGAAACAGGAGAACAAATCCGCGAAGTAGGACGAGAATACGGTACGACAACTGGTCGTCCGCGTCGTGTAGGCTGGTTTGATTCTGTAGTTATGCGCCATTCTAAACGAGTTTCAGGTATTACCAACCTATCTTTAAACTCGATCGATGTATTAAGTGGATTGGAAACAGTAAAAATTTGTACGGCTTATGAATTAGATGGCGAACTAATCTACCACTATCCAGCAAGCTTGAAAGAGTTGAACCGCTGCAAACCAATCTATGAAGAATTGCCAGGCTGGTCAGAAGACATTACAGGATGCAAAACACTTGCAGAACTGCCAGAAAACGCACGTAACTATGTACGTCGTATCTCAGAGCTTGTTGGTGTACGTATCTCAACATTTTCTGTCGGACCTGATAGAACACAAACAAACATCTTAGAAAGCGTCTGGGCGCAAATCTAAGGATAAAAACGACGACTGAATCAGGACGTTCTTACCAGAGCGAGTCGAAGTGTTTATCTATACGATAATAATAACTTGAAGAGGTAGTGAAAGAGACGTTTAGCCTTATTGCCGATAGGCTGTCTCTTGAACACTGTTTATTCAGAATAAGGGACTGTGACAAAAACCGTGTCACAGTCCCTTATTCCGAACAAACGGTGTTCAAAAGCTTGCATCTACGGCACTAAGCCCAATCAGATGAAAAATATGGAGTGCTATTTTTATCTGATTGTTCTTACTGCTTGATGCAGAGCAGCTTTTTCACAACCTCTCCACTAAACGGTGTTCTCCTGCCAACTCCTCGGTCACAAGTCACAATATTCAACAAACATGAGAAGCTGTTTTTTGAAATTGTTCCTTGTGACTCGGAGCTAAACGGCAGGCTCACAACCTCTTGGTAAACGGTGTTCAATCAGCTGACCCTCGGTATTAGCTCAAAAAACGGCAAAATATGAGGAACTATTTTTTCCGTTTTTTTCTCTAATACTCAGGTCAAAACGCTGATTTCACAACCTCTGATTCACGGTGTTCCAGAAGTAGCTTCTACGGAAATAAGCCGAAATTTCACAAAAATTTGAGAAGCAATTTTCGTAAATTCCTTCTTATTTCTTGAAGCTGACCACTTCTGTCACAACCTCTTATTTTGATTAGAACTTGCGAAAATAAACCGGTTAAAGTGTGTCTAGCGCAAGAGATTTGCTATAATAGACGATAAGGGTAAAATGTAACGAGAAGGGGTTGAAAAATGTGTATCAAATTGTAACAGATTCTTGTTGTGATCTGCCATACCATGTATTAGCAAAAGAAAAAGTTGATTTTTTATCAATGAATCTCCAATTGAATGATCAAGAGTTAGTAGATGACCTCGGAAAGACATTCAATTATGACCGCTACATGAATCAGCTGAAAAATGGTGCGATGCCTACGACATCACAAATCAATGTTGGCCGATATTTAGAATTTTTCCGTTCTTATGCGGAAAAACAGATTCCTGTTTTATATGTGGCTTTTTCCAGTGGATTAAGCGGCTCTTACAGTAGTGCGCTTCAAGCGGTTGAATTGCTGAAGGAAGAATATGAAGACCCTGAGATCTATGTTTTTGATACAAAAGCTGCAAGTATTGGGGAAGGGCTTTTAGTATTGGAAGCTGTAAGATTGAAAAAAGAAGGTAAAAGCATCGAAGAAACCCTAGAGTGGCTGGAAAGTAATTATTTGAAAGTCCATTCATGGGTAACAGTAGACGATCTGAAATATCTAGAACGAGGCGGTAGGATTTCCAAAGCAAGTGCTACTCTTGGCAGTCTATTGAGTGTAAAGCCTATTATTACGGTGGATAAAGAAGGAAGGCTGACGAATGTTGACAAAGTTCGAGGAAGAAACAAGTCGATCCAGACAATCGTCAATGAGACGGTAAAAACAATCGTTGCACCACTTGATCAAATCGTTTATGTGGCTTACGCTGGGGATCTAGAGAGCGCGGAGAAGGCAAAACGGCTTTTGGAAGAGCAGATAAAGATGAAAGATGTGAAGCTTTATCCCTTAGGACCAACGATCGCCAGTCACACAGGCTATGGCTGTATCGCGATTTTTTCGATGGGAATCAGTCGATAAAAGCAGTAACTCATTCTGTAAAAAAGCCCAGAAATTGATTGTAACAAAAACAGCGACTCTTAAAAGATAGATGAGCATCCTATCTCTTAGAGGTCGCTGTTTTTTTATTTTTTAAGCTAAATAGGCCATTATGCCCATAACTCGTTCAATTGTTTTTGAATATCTGCATTTTCCAAAAATTCATCATATGTCGTATCAGCTCGATCGATCACACCTTTATCCGAAACGGCAATGATGCGGTTTGCCAATGTTTGGATAAATTGATGGTCATGTGACGCAAATAAGATTGAGCCAGTAAATGCCATCAAGCCGTCATTCAATGCTGTGATTGATTCTAAGTCTAAATGGTTCGTTGGATCATCTAATACAAGTACGTTAGCTTTCGAAAGCATCATTTTTGAAAGCATGCAACGGACTTTCTCTCCACCAGATAAAACATTCACTGGTTTCAATACTTCTTCACCAGAAAACAACATTCTTCCTAAGAAGCTTCTTAAGAAGGTGTTATCATCTTCTTCTTTACTTGCATATTGACGCAACCAGTCTAAAATCGTTAGATCAGTATCGAATTCTTTCGTTGTATCCTTTGGTAAATAAGAATTACTTGTTGTCACACCCCAACGTACTGTTCCAGTATCTGGCGTAATTTCACCCATGATAACTTTGAATAGCGTTGTTGTTGTTATATCATTTTCTGCGACGAAAGCGACCTTGTCTTCTTTGCTCAAATTAAAAGATATATCATCTAAAATTTTCTTTCCATCAATCGTTACACTTACATTTTCTACCTGCAATAAGTCGTTTCCAATCTCACGTTCAGGTTTGAATCCAACGAATGGATAACGTCTAGAAGAAGGTTGGATATCGTCTAAAGTAATTTTTTCAAGCATTTTTTTACGTGAAGTTGCTTGTTTTGATTTTGATGCATTCGCACTAAAGCGGGCAATAAATTCTTGGAGTTCTTTGATTTGTTCTTCTTTTTTGGCATTTGCGTTTGCTTGAAGTTTAGCCGCTAGTTGACTAGATTCCAACCAAAAATCATAATTTCCTACATAAAGTTTGATTTTACCAAAATCTAGATCCGCCATATGTGTACATACTTTGTTCAAAAAGTGACGGTCATGGGATACAACGATCACAGTATTTTCAAAATTGATCAAAAATTCTTCCAGCCAATTGATCGATTGGATATCCAGACCGTTTGTTGGTTCGTCTAGCAAAAGAACATCAGGTTTACCAAATAGTGTTTGTGCTAATAACACTTTTACCTTTTGTCCACCAGTTAATTCACTCATTTGCTGATGGTGCAATTCTTCAGGGATGTTCAGACCTTGCAGTAAAACAGCTGCTTCTGGTTCAGCTTCCCATCCATTAAGCTCAGCAAATTCTCCTTCTAATTCAGCTGCTCGAATACCATCTTCGTCAGTGAAATCCTCTTTCATGTAAATCGCATCTTTTTCTTTCAGCACTTCATACAGACGCTTGTGTCCCATGATGACTGTTTCAAGTACAGTATAGTCTTCATAGTCGTAATGGTTCTGTTTCAATACGGCCATCCGTTCATCTGGTCCCATAGTAACGGAACCTGTGGAAGGCTGCAGATCCCCTGATAACACTTTAAGGAACGTTGATTTACCTGCACCATTTGCACCAATCAAGCCATAGCAGTTTCCGGGGGTAAATTTAATATTCACATCATCAAATAGTTTGCGGTCTGAAAAGTGCAAACTCACATCATTTACAGTAATCAATTTTTTTCCTCACTTTTATCATTATTAGTTTTGACAAGTCTTATAGAATTATATAGGGGAAAGGTAAAAGATTCAAGGCAATCGAACATTCTTTGTGTTTCACGTGAAACAGAATGAAAAAAATAAAAATAAAAGCGGAGCGAAAATAGCTACTATAGGATTTATTAGTTTGCAACAGCATAATTTTTGACGTTATTTATAAGAGGGAGTACTATAAAACTGTAAAAGAAATGAAAGAAGGATTGAAAATGGATGAAAAAAGAACCATCGACTGGGGCTCATTGATTTTGGGAATTTTATTTGTACTTGTCTCATTGTTATCATTTCAAGACCCTGTCGGAAATTTAGTTGCAATTGTAGTAGTCTTTGCGATTTTTGCCTTTATTAAAGGGATATTTGAACTGTTTGTACGGAACAGATTAAAAGAGCTAACAGGATATAAAGGAAAGATGCCCTTAATAATCGGGATCATCGATATTCTAGTTGGCGTCTTTTTCTTATTCAATATTGGTGCAGGAGTCGCAGCATTGCCTTTTGTTTTTGCAGTATGGTTTATTGCTGATTCAGTTTTAGCGTTATTTACTGCTGACTTGGCAAGAGGAGTAAGTGAAGGATATTATTGGTTTACGATCATCGTCAATATTTTAGGAATTTTATTAGGAATTTTCTTATTGTTTAATCCAATTTCTTCTGCGTTGACATTAAGCTTTTTAGTTGGATTCTATTTTATGTTATTTGGTATCACACATATCGTCTATGCATTTAGATAAGTAAAATCAAACAAATAAAAAAGCCGGCTTCCGATTACAGTTTTACTGTTGTAATTGGAAGCCGGCTTTTTTATCATGGACAAATATGCACGAGGTGATTTTTAGGTGTCGAGACAAATTTATGCAAAAATGTGAGAAGCTATATACACAAATTTTATCTTAATACTCGAAGCATAGCGCAGTTGTCACAACCTCTTTTCATATAATTCATTCAATACTGGCAAATCATGGACTTCATATTTTTCTTTGAATGCTTGGATTTCTTCTTCAGAATATTTTCTTGGATCTAAATGCAGATCTTCTACTGGCAATGGGCGCTTGTTATTGATCTTCACATCGATTACTACAGGACGATCTGATTTTGCAGCTGCATCAAAGGCAAATCGAAGTTGCGAGTATTCTGTGACTGTAAAGCTATTTGCCCCGAGCGCTTCTCCAACTTTACCGAAATCTGCATCTTCTAAAAATACACCAAATTTCTTTTGTTCCGTATCTTCTTGTTCTGCTTCGATGAAACCAAAAGAATCATTCGAAAAGACAACATTAATAATTGGAAGCTGATATTTGACTTGTGTAATGATATCTTGCATGACCATAGCAAACCCGCCATCACCACTTAAGGTAAATACTTGTTTTTCTGGGTAGCTTAGTTGTGCGGCAATTCCTCCTGGCACACCATTACCCATAGTTGCGAACCATCCAGATGTCGTATGTTTTTGTTTACCGTTCATATTCAATAAACGAATAGAATGGATAGTCGTGTTACCGACATCTGTGACGAAAATCGCATCGTCTTCAGCAATACGATTGATTTCTTTATAGACAGCCTCTGGACGAATCGGTTCTTCCTCTCGATCTTCAAAAGATTTCAACCAATTTACCCATTTTTCTTTATTTTCTTGATTTGCTAGGTACCAGCTATCAGCAGGGCGAGCATCCCCTAACTCGACAAGTCTTTGCAAAGCTGTGTTTGCATCACCGAGGATCGACAAAGATGTTTCATGGCGTCGTCCAAATTTTGACGCATCGATATCGATTTGGATAAATTCAGCAGTTGGATTAAAAAATGCACGTCCAAATGGGAAGTCGCTACCGACAAATAAGATCAGATCGGCTTCTGCCAATGCTTCATTTCCGGGTTTAGTAGCGACACGTCCAGCAAAACCAAGAAAGTTTTCATAATCATCAGGAATAATTCCTTTTGCTAGAACGGAAGCGACAACAGGAACTGAAAAATGTTCTGAGAATTCTTTGATTTGCGGAAATCCGTTTCGCGTTCCTTGACCAACATAAAGAACTGGTTTTTTTGCTTTTTCAAGATAAGGCAAAGCAGCTAGCAAATCTTTTTCTTCTGGTAATATCACACTTGTTTTGTGAGTGTGAGCGGTGGAGAAAGGTTGTTCGTCAATTTCTTCAAAACCAAGATCAACAGGGATAGTCACGATAGCCACGCCTTTATGCTCATAGGCGGCTTTAATGGCTTCATCTACTACATGCGGAAGACTTTGTGGTGTCATGACTGTACGATTGTATACGCTAACATCTGCGAAAATAGGATTTTCATTTAGTTCCTGGAAAGAGTTATAGTTCATGGATGTAGAAGCAACTTGTCCTAAGAACGCTACTAGAGGCACATGGTCCATCTGTGCATCATACAAACCATTGATCAAATGTGTCGCACCAGGTCCTGCAGAGCCGAAGACAGCGCCGACTTTCCCCGTTAATTTTGCATCTGCAGCGGCTGCGAGTGCGCCGACTTCTTCATGACGAACTTGAATGTAGTTGATTTCGGTTTTTTCTTGATATAGCGCATCCATAATTGAATTGAAAGATCCTCCGGGAATGCCGTAAATATGGTCGATACCCCAGCTTTCAAGAACTTTTACCATTGCGATTCCTGCATTGATTTTTGACATGGTGTTTCACTCCTTTAGCAATGATGATACATAAATTTTTTGTATCTAGAGTATAGAACTTTTTATCGAAAATCCCAACTAATTCGTCTTTTCACAAAAATGTAGTCATGTTTTTGGGAATATGCTAGAGTAGTACATAGATAGATTCAAGAGAGGGGAATGGCATGGTTGAATGGCTATTGAGACTTGAACCTTGGCAGCAAGCACTTGCTGGGACAGCTTTTACTTATTTTATGACAGCTCTTGGTGCCGGGTTGGTTTTTTTCTTTAAAGAAATCAAAAAAGAAGTGCTAAACTTGATGTTAGGATTTGCTTCTGGTGTCATGATTGCTGCAAGTTTTTGGTCTTTGTTAGATCCGGCTATTACAAAAGCAGAAGAAAATGGAGATATTGCTTGGCTAGTTGTAAGTATTGGGTTTGGTTTAGGCGGTGTGTTTTTATATATGGCAGATAAAACACTGCCCCATATGCATTTTGGACCACAACATGAAGCAGAAGGATTGCCTACCCATTTAAAACGGACGATCTTGCTTGTTTTTTCTATTACATTGCATAACATTCCTGAAGGTTTAGCCGTGGGGGTAGCATTCGGTGCAGCAGCAACTGCGGATAATCCGACAGCCGCTATATTAGCCGCTGTTTCGGTGGCGCTAGGTATTGGTATCCAAAACTTCCCAGAAGGAGCAGCTGTATCAATCCCGTTGCGACAAGAAGGTCTGAGTCGTAAAAAGGCCTTTGTTTACGGACAAGCTTCTGGAATCGTTGAACCAATTGCTGGAGTGATTGGAGCGCTACTAGTAACGAAAGTGGAGCTGCTGCTTCCTTATGCACTTGCTTTTGCCGCAGGAGCAATGATTTATGTCGTGGTGGAAGAATTGATCCCTGAAGCACAGCAGACATTGTCCAGCAAACGTCATTTTGCAGTTTTTGGCGTCATGAGTGGATTTATCATTATGATGATTTTGGATGTGGCATTAGGATAAATAAAAAAAATATATATGATATATCAAATAGGGCCGCGAACTTATATCGCGACCCTATTTTTTTAGTAAGTTATATCATAATGAAGTGAATGGTATCATACATTAATAATAGTTTTTTCTATGTGTATTTCCTTTGATCCAGCGAACAAGCCAGATGATAAGTGCGATTGGGATTAGAACTTTGACCGCAAACCATAAAAGCCCGCTTAGGACACTGACAAAAAGACTGATGACGAAGCTAGCTGCAATTAGCACTAAAAGAACCATGAAGATATTTAAGAACATATTTTTTTGACGCATACAAAACCCTCCTCTTGTTCATTCTTTACTATAGAAAAAGTATAACAGGGATTGTTTAAAAACACCTCCAACTGAAGACTGATTTTTACTTCATCTACTTAAATGATCAAACAATTGCTTTTTCTCTGGTTTATCATCTAAAATAGAGCGGAAAAGGAGGAGAATATCATGCCTAAAAATCGTCTTGAAGCATTTACAGATGCTGTAATCGCGATTATCATGACTATTTTAGTTTTAGAACTTCATGAACCTAACGGAGACACGTGGGAGGCGCTCGCTGCATTAGGTTACCGATTTTTTATCTATATTGTCAGTTTTATCATTTTAGCGATTTATTGGAACAATCATCATCATTTATTTCAAGTTGTACATAAGATAAATGGACGGGTCTTATGGGCGAACAGTTTCTTTGTTTTTGCGCTTTCGCTTTTTCCGTTTGCAACTTCATGGATCAGTGAGTACATCAATAGCCTGGCTCCAGAAATGACTTATGGTTTTGTTACCTTGACCGCTAATATTGCGTATTATATCTTGGCAAAAGAACTTGTCAAAGCAAATAAAGGCCACGAGAAAGCATTGAAGGCGATGTTGAATAATTACAAGAAATCGTATCTATCGATTGGTTTGAATGTGTTAGGAATTGTCTTAGGGTATTTAGTAGCGCCAGTAGCCGTGCTGATCGCAAACATCGTGATTCTAGCTGCTTGGATCATCCCAAGTCGTACCATCGAATCACAATATCGGTAAAATGATCCGTGTTTAAAATTTAAGAGAAAAATATAGAAAAAATAAATAAACGATCAAATATCCGAGTGATACTAGTATTCAAAGAGGGATGCAGATGGATCAAAAAAGAATTCATGTAGGACTGATTACTAGTTTTGTCACGATGCTTATTTATTTGGATCAAGGTCATTTGACTTGGACAGTAGTTGGTGTCGTAGGATTTTTGACATTATTCACAGCAATAAAAAAATAAACATCTTTATGTAATCTGATGTTCTATCTATTTAAGAAAAGCATGTTTACAGCAGTATGATTCTGTTGTAAACGTGTTTTTATTTGTGGAAAATTTAATTTTTAGAAAAGTGTATCGAAAAATAGATAGTTAGTTTTTCCACAGTGGATAACTTCGTAAGAGATAAAAATAAAAAACTAGTCAAAGAAGGGCGTATAGATTTCTTTTGATAGGAGATATACAACAGAAATGAATAAATATTAACGTGTTTTCAAACAGTATAAAACGGTGTGGTTTTTGGAATAAAAAAATAACATATCTCATTTTACACTTTTGTTATTTTATACTTAAAAAATAACGACACAGAAAATACCGTGTCTCAGATTTCTCTACTACTTCTAAAAACTACTGTTTTTTTCCTTTGAAATGCCTTCAAAAAGTAGGATCAGGCAGAATATACTGGCAGAATCAAGGAGAAGGGAGCCTAAATAAGGAGAAAAACCATAGAAAATATAAAGTAATTACTTATAAAACAAGCTTTTTATAGAAAAATAATATACCTGAGTAGGGTATAAATTAAGACGGAATTCCTTTCTAGATTGAGATATTGACTAGGAAGAATGTTAAGATTTTAAGCCTTTAAGCTAAAAAAAAACCCTTTTTGTTAAATAAGGGGAATATAGCCTGTCAGTTTCAAACTGCAAGTCGTCCTGCTGCAATAATATAGTAGATTAGAGATGAAAAAAGATTTTTTTAAACCAATGACTGAATAAAAAGACCGTCATAGATACACATTGGAATGTGTCTATTACGGTCTTTTTTTACGAACGATTTTATTGAAGACGGACAGTTCGGGTCAAAAATAAAAAAGCTACGATCAGAAATAAGAATAAAATGTATCCCAAAATAATGGCTAGACGGTCTAACTTATTTGTCGATAGATGTTTGTTTAGAAGTTGATAGGCCCATAAACCTATCAGTCCTCCTGTTGTATTAGTTATCAAATCAGTGATGTCCGCTACGCCAATACCGAATAGGAATTGAATCAATTCTGCCAAGAAGCTTACAAGGAAAATAATCCCTAATTTTTTAGAAAAAGAAAGTCTCTTGAAATTGACATTCAAAAGCACCCCAAAAGGAAAAAAGACAATCAAGTTATAAGTGGTCTCACGTAATACCGTCGTATTTTCAAAAGAAAAAGTAGAAAAAGGGACGAGATTGACATTGCTGTAAGAATAAGTGAGAAATTGTGGAAGATTAAATGATAGCTTGAATAAAATCAACCATAATAGAAAGAATAAATAAATCCCTAATAAAAATTTTGATACATACCGCATAGACATCTCCTCCATTTAAAAAGTATACCATCGAAAACCGCTGAAAAATCATAAAAAAGTATGAAGTTTAAGGACCAACGTAGTTATCGTACGAAAATTAGAAGCTTTTTTTTGTTGGGAATCCGGTTTCTTTAACAAAGCTAAGATAGCGAGTTGCTTGGAAAAGTTGCTATCTTTTTTCTGTCAAAACGACTCGGAATGTTCGTTTTTTGTTCTAATTTCTCCAAGTTGTTTACTTTTTGATACTAAGTTTATGAAAAATCAAGAAATAGTTGTTATACTAGGTAATGCTGACAAACGGGATTGGCATTTCATCTTGGTTCAGCTTTTTTTCCAATTACTAGGAAGGAGGGATAGATTGTTCAAGACTTATTTTCGTTTCAATAAAATACAAGATAATCCTTTTCGTATCATGAATCTGATGCTACTTATCTTTATTGTATTATGGTTAGGTTACATAAATCATGATTTTTTGATTTCAAGTTTTTCATCATTAGGGATCTTTACTTTTTTCTATTATCAAAACATACCGATGAAATATTTGCTGAAACGTATGTTTCTGATCGGTTGCGGACTGTTGGTTGCTTTCGTTTTGGGGATCTTATCGACTTATGTTTTATGGCTTGAACCATTTGCCGTAGCTTTGGTTGCTTTTTCCAGCAGATTCGTGTTGCGATTATTCCATATTTCTAAACCAGGTGGCTTGTTTTTTGCGATGCTTTCTGCCATGGGAACGAGCATGCAGCTGCCAATCGCTCAATTACCGATCGTCTCACTTTATTTTTTTATGGGTGTCGTTTTTGCCCTGATTGCGGCAGTGATTACAAAATTACTGGATTCACGGCCTGAGCAGACAATTGAAAAAGCAACTTTAAAAGAAAGATTTCACGAAGAGCCTTTAGTGATCATTGATTCTGTTTTCTACAGCGCTGCCTTATTTCTTTCCGTTTATGTCAGTCACGGCTTGAATCTGCATAATCCTTATTGGTTGACCTTGTCATGTGCATCGATTTTGCTAGCAGAAAACTTGGATGCGATGAAGCATCGACAAGTCCAATATCTGATTGGATCGATGGGTGGGTTATGTGTGTCGGCATTCTTGTCATTTGTGCCGTTTACGCAGTTGCAGACCATTTTTCTGATCACTTTTCTATATGGAATCGCACAATTTCTAGTTGCTAGAAATTATGCAGTTGCTAATATTTTTCTTAATCCGATGGCGTTGATGCTATCTACACTTATTCGTGGAGCATACTTGATTTCTTTGATCGAATATCGTTTTTTAGGGATCGTCATAGGAAGTTTCATCGGTTTAGGTGTTGCGTGGGTAATGACGGTTGGTTTGCAACATTATTTAACGGTTGTTCGTCAAAAATTAGAATAGAAGGACAAATATATGTGCCAAAAGAGGTTATGACAAGATTTTTGTCACAACCTCTAATTCAAGGTGTTCAAAAGCCAGATTCTCAGCATTAAGTCAAATTCACACAAAAATGTGGAAAGGAACTTTCAAAAAAATTTTATATTTATTCTATCAAAAAATTTTGTTTATGATGGTAACTGAATAAACTTTCCTGAGATGGTCAATGCTTTCCTTGAAAGTCTTACAGATATTCTTTCTTCATAGAAAGTTTAAGTTTTATAGTTAGTGTACAATAAAAGTATGTTTATACCATATGGTGTCCGGATAATCAGTCATTTAAACAATGAGGTTCAAAGATATGAAAAGGGGAAATTTGATGAAGAAAATAAGCAATGAAATCCAAATTCTGGCAGAAACTTTAACTCTTCCCAAAGTCGTTATAGAGCAAATGATTGTACAAGCAAAAAACATCCTTGATGAGGTGTTTGAGCAATATAGTCATGAACTAATGGATCCTAATAAAGCAAAGGCGACTGCAAAGAAAATAGACAAAGTCTATGAAGAGGAACCTTTTGCAGCATTAGCTATTTATCTATATGCAGCTTCTCAAAGTTGGAAAAAAATTTATCAACCATTGAAGATTCCAAGAACTATCTATTTGGCAACAATGAATGCTTTTACTAGATTTATTCATGAACATTTCCAAGTAACAGGAAGCTATCGCTTTGACCGTGGTTTTTGGATTTGGCATTACACTAGTGGCTTGATCTTTCGGATTGGTGAATTGGAGTACGAAATGACATATTTTCCGAAAGGGTACACGGATCTAAGATTAGAAGGAAAGCAGTGCCTTTCTCTTCATATTCCTTCCGATGCAGATTTATCTCAGAATAAGATAAGAGATAGTTACGAAAGTGCCATTCGTTTTTTTGAACTTTATTTTCCTGATTACCATTACCAAGTGATGTACACAGATACTTGGTTACTATCACCCAATCTTACTAAATGGTTGAAAAAAGAGTCAAAAATCTGTCTTTTTGCAGCCGATTATCGATTATTATCAGTTGATGAACAGGACGATAGTGGAGTCCCTTGGATCTTTGGACGAGTAGATGCCCAAATACATGATTATCCAGAAAGTACGAGTTTACAGCGACAAGCAAAAGAGCAATTGCTTGCAGGCGAGCACATTGGCTCTGGCTTAGGTATTCTTACTTCATAAGTTTAGTACTTCGAAATAGTTTAAAAGAGCGTGAGACAAAAGTAAAGAACACTTTTGTCTCACGCTCTAAACACGTATAAACGGCGGAAGCAGAAGCAACTCCTTCGGAAATAAGCTGAAATTCACAAAAATTTGAAAAGCAATTTTCGTGAATTTCTTCTTATTTCTTGGAGTTAAACGCTTCTGTCCCAGCCTCTTTTTTAGTGTTCTATCGAACACACAGTACGTTCAATAGGTAAACTAGCTATAACAATAGATATTAAAGTTAACGGACAAGAGGGCCTTTTTTAGGTAGCTAAAACGTAATAATGAAAATTTATTTCCAGAGATAGGAGTCAATCAGCTAGTCTGATCGACTGTTTTAACAAGTTGACTTTCATTTTAACTTTTGATACCATTTAAAACACAAATCGTAATTGTTTCGATTTGTGTTTTTTAGCATGACTACAATCAAAGAAGAAAGTGGGTCGTCCATATGGAAAAAACAGATATCTCAAGTGCATACCGCCGCTTGAAAAGCCCAAATATCAAAACACGAAAACGTGCGCTGAAGATCATCAAAGATGTGAAACGGAATAGTGGGAAAAGGTAAGAAGAAGGAAACTTAATTAAAAAAATAGCCGAAAAACGTTTTTCGGCTATTTTCAATAATCGGTTTTTGTGTAAGGTTTCCGAAAGAACTGCTGTTGATTTTCCATTTTTAACATATGATAAATTGGTAGAATCTTTCTTTTCAAATTGATACCATTCCCTAATTCCAGTTATATAGTTAACTACAGAACCACAAAGCACGTACGTTTATAAAAGTATTATCTGTAGTTATTTTTCAATTCCCTTTCAACCTCTTATTTTGACCAGTAGTATTGATCACTTTACCTTTTAACACCTTTGTTCGTTTTTGAAACATTTTTAGTCAAGAATGGAAACGTAACTACATAATCAAAGGTTTTGCGAAATATTTCATGAAATATTTCATGTAGAAGCGAGCAATACGGTTGCAAATAACCATTATCGTTTAATAAGCAGTTACGAAAGCTCCCAATATCTCTAACGTTCAGCTCACTCCATTTCTTTTCTTCAAAAAAATCAGTGATTCGTATCTCTTTCTATTTGTCGAAAAAGTTAACTTTAAAAAGTAACGCCGAAAAAATATGCAAAAAAATAAAAAAGCAGTTACTATTGCTAGAATAACATCAAGGAATAATAAGTTTTGGTTTTCAGATAATAGTCGATAAGTTGTGTATTGGAATTTTAGATACAGTAATAAAGTATTTTTCATGAAATTTTGTGAGAATCACTATTACAAGTATCTTTAATAAAATTAATGGTTAAGGAGGAACTTAAAGTAGAATGTAAATGAATAGTTGTAGTCAGTCGATTGTGATACTAGACTCAAAGTTGCAGGAATAAGTTTTTCAATTTGTGATTGGAAGATAAAAAATGAAAAAGAAGGGCTTTTTTTTATACTTTGTTGATTGTAGTGTTTATTTTCCCTCTGTTTAGCCAAGTAACATTTTCTATGACTCAACCAGTTTCAAGTGAGGAACATGATAACCTTTTTCGTGCTACAGAAGAGTTTAAGAAATATCAGGAAAATATTGTTCCGGAGACTCCATTAGCTAGTGAGCCAATTACTGATATTGATGGAAACCAAATAGGATGGTATATACAGTACGAAGTTATGGTGGTAAATAATGACTCAATAGTAAAAAATACAGTAGGCTTAGAGCTAACACCGATTGAAAAGGTGAGTTCATTGTTAACGTATATTTATACTGATGAAAGTGACGAGACTGAGATCATTTTAACGGATTACTCAAAAATTGCTACTGATAAAAAGTATATATTGTGGATGTAGACACTAGTGAAATACTTTATGATATAGAAATTGATGAAAATTTACTAGATGTAGCACAAGAAATCGATCATCAAAAGCAGGAAGCTATTCGATATGCTGGTAGAAAAGGGAAAAGAAAATATTTATTACGTGAATGTAGCAAAAGTTAGAGAAGATGAAAATGAGTGGAAAGAATTCAAGAGTCGCTACTCAATTAACTCGACTCCGACATTTACAGTTTACAGAGAAGGATCGATAGAAAAAACTGTTTTTTGGACTAAAGAAAGTGGAATGTCTTTAGCTGAAGTAGAAGAGTTTTTGGATTATGTTAGTATGCAACAGTAAGGGAGTTCTTATTATGAAAAATTTTGACACATATTATGTTATTGTTTTTTCGATATCTTTGCTGTTAATATTACTAACTTTAATGCAGTATAAAGAGTATCCAGAGTATTTTATTTTAACTTTTGTATATTTAGTAAGTAGCTACACACTTCTATATAAATTCAGAAGTTCTTCTAGAGTTTCTAAAGTTTGTTTCTTAATTAGCTTATTGATTCTATAATATTTTTGATTTATATAGGAAATTAAAAATATTATAGAATCAACACTCAGAGAACGGGTTGGTTTTTAATAGATTTAATAAGTACTGATAATGAAATTTCTCCTGGTTGGGAAAACGAAGTTGGTTACCCTGTAGAAGAATTTTTTCAAGATTACTTTGCGGAGTATGCCGATAGGATAATGAGAGATTACGTAACAGATAAAACTCAAGAAGTCATCAATCAATCCCAGTCATTAAATGAATTATCTGATAAGGCGAAAGAAGAAGCAGTTGCCATTATTTCTTCAGGGATTAGTGACTATATTGATATGAGTGGTGAAATCAATTATGGCGATAAAGACAAAATTGTACGCATGATAAAAGCTTTTATCAAAACTTTTGATGTGAAGGCAGATCTTAAGTTTAATGATACTTACCTAGTAGGAAAATTAATTAATATCCTTGGGACAGAGAAAGATACGGAAACGTTTATTTCCTCTTTGTCTATGTTGTTTACAGATAAGCATTTTTCAACTCAGCTTGGTGGAGAGGAACTAGTGGAAATCTTTTAACCATTACGCCCAGCATTAATAAAAGTATATCAAAAAAGTACTCCTGATGATTTTTAAGATTGGTTTGAGAAATAATGTGAAAACACTATTTTTAATGTTAATTATAGATAGAGATGAACGCGTCATATGGTTAAAAGAATGAAAAAGTCAAAGATACACTGCTATATTTCACTAAGGATATAGCAGTGTATCTTTCATGTCGTTTCACTGGCAGTTTTTTATAAAAGGAGGTGTGCATTTCAGTTGCTTTTCTTTGGTAGTTAGTTGAATCGTTTAAGAATTAACGGATGTGGCAGACAGGTGCTCTGTCCAAAAACCAGTAAAATCTTTGATGGTTCCATCTTTATTTAGCTGTGCCTGTTCAAATACTGTTTTGTTTTTACCGAATGGATCAATTGCAATAATTGTTCCGATCCCCGCACGTTTGGCAGCAAGTAATCCTGAGTAAGCATCTTCGATAACAAGACAATCAGCCGGAGCTAAGCTCAGTTTGTCTGCCGCTTTAAGAAAAATATCCGGTTGCGGTTTCCCAGGGAAAGAGCCGTCGTCATAGACAATCTTGTCCCAGTCAAACCAGCGGGCTAAATCGAAAATATCAAAATAAAAAGCAACATTCTCTTTGACAGTAGCCGTGGCAATCGTTAATGGAATCTGTTGGTCAGTCAGCTGGTCAAGAGTCGCTTCAAGCCCTTTTGTCAACTGAAGCTCGTTTTCATTTTGCAAGCAAAGCATACGATAATAGCTTTCTTTTTCTTCTGACAATACGGCGATCTCAGAGGCGGTCAAATGCTCTGAAATGAAATGTTTCAAAATCTCCGTATTCGTCCGACCATGAATATTTTTTAAAATATCCTCGTCTGATAAACCATCTTTTGTATGATCATGTATCATATGCAGCCAAGCAGCTTCATGCAGATGAGAGTCCAAAAACATTGTTCCGTTGAAATCAAATATAATCCCTTTCATAGTTACGCTCCTATAGTGGTATTTTCGGTTGAATCAGCAATTTGCAGATCGACATATTGTGCATAGTGCTCTTGAACCTCCCGCGAGATCTGGCGATCCGTAATGAGCAGATCGAAATCATGCAAATTATAAAACACATAAAAATCATCTCGATTGAATTTTTTATTATCAACGAGTAGATATTTCTTACGGGAATTATTTAGAGCGATCTGCTGTGCTTCTCCTTCTTCGGTACTGTAAGTAGAGATCGCTTCGTTGTGAACGCCATTTGAACTGATAAATGCTTTTGTAAACTTTAGTCTTCTTAAATTGTCGTTGGTGATCGGTCCGACAAATGCGCCGGTATTTTTCCGGAAATCACCGCCAATCAGTAGAATTTCTGGTCCATCTGCTTGAGCAAGAATATCAAAAACTGGATAATTATTTGTAATGATCCGAATTTTCTTGTTCAGTAAATGCGTCGCCAATAGTTCGATTGTTGTACCTGGTCCTAAGAAAATCGTTTCTCCCTCGTGAATCAAGGAGGCTGCTGTGGCAGCAATTTCTTTTTTTTCTTGAATCTGCAGAGTGGCTTTTTCAGTGTGAGAAAGTTCTTGATCTAAAGTGTAGGAAAGACTTTGAGCCCCTCCATGGACACGCAGCAGCTTGCCCGATTTTTCTAATTCATCTAAATCTCTGCGAACGGTCATATCAGAAACATCTAATTGATTGATGATTTCATTAACGGTAAGGATTCCTTTTTTATTGACCATTTCTACGATAGTAAGCAATCTTTCTTTTTTCAACATTGTCTTCACCTCTAATTTAAGGATAATCTATCATATAAACGGACAACAGTCAATCTAATTCGAACAAAAGTAAACATTTAGGGTGGTTTTTATGTTTGTTACAATAGATTTTATTGCTGTTTTCTGGTTTTTATGATTATTTGTGTTTGTTTTTGTTGACAAATATTTTGGATGCGTTTACAATGCAATCAGTTAGAAAGAGCGAAAACTGATTATAGATTTGAGGAGAGATGTACATGCTTAAATTACCAGAAGATTTTATTTTTGGCGGAGCCACAGCAGCCTATCAGGTTGAAGGAGCCACTAAGGAAGGTGGCAAAGGCGCTGTTGCTTGGGATGACTTTTTAGAGGAACAAGGGCGATTCAGTCCCGATCCGGCAAGTGATTTTTATCATCAATATGCAAAGGACATTGAATTGTGTGAACGTTTTGGTGTAAATGGTCTAAGATTATCCATTGCTTGGAGCCGCATTTTTCCTGATGGAGCTGGGAAACCAAATCCAGAAGGAATCGCTTTTTATCATCGTGTGTTCGAAGAATGTAAGAAAAGAAACGTAACGCCGTTTGTGACGTTGCATCATTTTGATACCCCTAAACGTTTGTTTGACCATGGAGATTTTTTGAATCGAGAAACAATAGAAGCATTTGTTTCCTATGCCATTTTTTGTTTTCATGAATTCAAAGAAGTCAAGGTGTGGAGTACCTTTAATGAAATCTATCCAGTTGCAACCAATCAATATTTGTTAGGTGTTTTCCCACCAGGAATCAAATATGATTTTACAAAGATCGTCGCCTGTCTTCATAATATGATGGTTGCTCATGCCCGTGTAGTGAACTATTTCAAAGAAAACGAACTTCCGGGTGAAATTGGTGTAGTTCACTCATTAGAGACGAAATATGCGGCAACAGACGCGCCGGAAGATAAGCATGCTGCCTTTTTAGACGATGCATTGTCGATCCGTTTCTTATTAGATGCTACCTATTTAGGCTATTATTCAACTGAAACCTTGACTGCTCTTGATGAGATATGTGAAGCAAATCAGGCCAGCTATCATTTTCCTGAAGAAGATTTCGTTGAATTGAAAAAAGCATCCACGCGTAATGACTACTTAGGGATCAATCACTACCAATGCCATTTTGTCAAAGCTTACGATGGAGAAAATGCAATCCATCATAACGGTACGGGTGAAAAAGGGACCTCTGTTTATAAAGTGAAGGGAATCGGAGAACGTATTTATAAAGAAGGAATTCCTCGAACTGATTGGGACTGGCTGATTTATCCAGAAGGTCTATATGACTTGTTGCTGCGAATTAAAAGCGATTACCCACATTACAACAAAATCTATATCACTGAGAACGGGATGGGGTATAAAGATCAGTTTGAAGATGGCATTATTATGGATCAGCCGAGAATCGACTATTTGAGAGTCTATTTGGAATCCTTAAGCAAGGCGATAACAGCCGGGGTAAATGTGAAGGGGTATTTTTTGTGGTCGCTTATGGATCTTTTCTCATGGACAAATGGGTATAACAAAAGGTATGGCTTGTTTTATGTTGATTTTGAAACCCAGAAGCGTTACCCAAAAGAATCAGCTTACTGGTACAAGTTGGTCAGTGAAACCAAAACGATTATTTAATAAGTGATAATGGAGGAAGAAAAGATGAATAAAGAGGAATTACAAATGCTTGGTTTTGAGATCGTTGCATATTCAGGCGACGCTCGCAGTACATTATTGAAATTATTGAAAGAAGTAAGACAAGGAAACTTTGAACATGTTGATTCGGCGTTGAAAGAAGCCGACGAAAATTTAACCCTTGCACATAATTCGCAAACAAAAATTTTAGCGGAAGAAGCATCTGGGAAAGAGATGGAGATGGGATTCATTTTTATCCATGGGCAGGATCATTTAATGACCACTTTATTGCTGAGAGATCTGATTCAAGACTTTATTGTACTGTACAGACAGAATCAAGGATAGGAGAAGAACGCTATGGATGGAATCATTAAACAAATCGAAAAAGGGAAACCATTTTTTGAAAAAATCTCACGTAATAGTTATTTAGGAGCCGTTCGTGACGGATTTTTAACAGCGATGCCAGCTATTTTATTTTCAAGCATTTTCATTTTGATTGCTGCGGTTCCTGAGATTTTTGGTTACCAATGGCCTGAATCTGTCTCCACATGGCTATGGAAAGTCTATAATTATTCGATGGGTGTTGTAGGGTTACTCGTTTCAGCAACCACTGCTCGCTGCTTGGCTGATTCGATGAATCGTCGCTTACCGAAAAACAAAGTAATCAACACCACCTCTGTGATGCTGGCCTCTGTGGTAAGTTTCCTGTTGTTAAGCGTCTCTCCGATTGAAGGTGGATTTTCAACGGAATATATGGGGACAAAGGGACTACTGGCTTCCTTTGTCGCTGCATTTTTAACAGTTAATTTATATAAGTTTTGTGTGCTGAAAGATATTACCATTAAAATGCCTAAAGAAGTTCCTGGAACGATTTCGCAAACCTTCCGAGATATTTTTCCTTTCTCTTTTTCAGTATTTGCGGCCGTTTTAATTGATTTAGGCATTCGACAAATCTTCCAAATCTCATTTGCAGAAGCAATCATTACGGTGCTGCAGCCGCTATTTACAGCAGCTGACGGGTACTTAGGAATCGCTATTATCTGGGGAGCGATGGCGCTGTTTTGGTTTGTCGGTGTTCATGGACCGTCGATCGTGGAGCCGGCAATTGCGGCAATTATCTATGCCAATGTGGAAACCAATCTGCAATTGTTCAATTCCGGTGAACAAGCTTCTAAAGTACTGACGGTGGGTTTAGGGAATTTTGTAGGAACTATGGGAGGAACTGGGGCAACATTGGTTGTTCCTTTTATCTTCCTACTCTTTGCTAAGTCTAAGCAGTTGAAGGCAGTTGGGAAAGCTTCCTTTATTCCAGTAAGTTTCGCTGTCAACGAACCATTGCTATTTGCGGCACCCATGATTTTGAACCCTTATTTTTTTATTCCATTTTTGTTAACACCTGTTGTAAACGTTTGCCTGTTCAAGTTTTTTGTCGATGTATTGGGCATGAACAGCTTTATGTACGTTTTGCCTTGGGCAACTCCAGCACCGATCGGTTTGGTTCTAGGAACGGGCATGGGTATCTTAGCTTTTGTTCTAGCAGCGGTTCTAATCGTCGTTGACTTCCTGATCTATCTACCATTTTGCAAAGCATACGATGCTGTCTTAGTAGAGAAAGAAGCACAAAAAGCAGAGGTGATCGCAACCGAGGAAGGTGCTTCTGCCGATGTACGTGAGGAAGTACCTGTGGCAGCGAGTCAAGTTATCAGCGATGCAAATAAAGAAATCAATGTGTTGGTACTTTGTGCTGGCGCAGGGACAAGTACGATGTTAGCTAATGCTTTAAAAAAAGGTGCATCTGAATCGAAAGCACCGATCAGTGCAATGGCGGGTGCTTATGGTTCTCATTACGAAATGCTGCAGGATTTTGATATGGTGGTCTTAGCACCGCAAGTCAATTCTTACTATGATGATATCAAAGAAGACACCGATCGCTTAGGAATCAAGCTGGTTGCGACAAAAGGAGCAGAATATATCGGATTAACGAGAGATCCTGAAAAAGCTGTTCAGTTTATTCTGAACCAATTTCAATAAAGGAGGAGCCATAATGAAAATGGGAATTTGGTTGCGTAAAGCTGTTTTATTTGCAGCTGTGTTAGGGGCTTTGGGGGCTGTTTCAAAAACTGTTGAAGCATCTGCCAGCGAATTTATTCGCGGAGCAGATATTTCGATCCTGTCAGATATGGAAAAATCTGGTGCAAAATATTATGAAGACGATATTTCAAAAGATGCCTTAGAGATTTTAAAAAATAATGGTGTCAACTATGTTCGACTGCGTTTGTGGCAGGATCCTTATAATAGTAATGGAGAAAGTTATGGAGCAGGGACAAATGATCTGGAAACGACGATTGACCTTGCAAAACGAGCAAAAAATCTGGGACTTAAGGTGCTGCTGGATTTTCACTACAGTGATTTTTGGGTTGATCCTGGGAAACAGAATCTTCCTAAAGCATGGCAAGGTCTGACCTTTGAAGAAATGAATACGGCATTGTACGACTATACAAAGAACGTTCTGTCGGAAATGAAGCAGCTGGACGTTTATCCTGATATGGTTCAGATCGGCAATGAACTGAATAGCGGAATGCTCTGGCCTTATGGCAAGTCTTGGGGAGAAGGCGGGGGAGAATTTGATCGATTGGCTGCTTTTTTGAAGTCTGGTATCCAAGCTGTTCGAGACACTCAACCTAAAACAACTCCAGTAATGCTCCACTTAGCTGATGGTGGCGATACAGGAGCATTTACTTGGTGGTTTGATGAAATCACGAGTCGAGGTGTGTCATTTGATTTAATTGGAGTGTCGTATTATCCGTATTGGCACGGTTCAATGAATGAACTTCAAACCAATATGAATGCGATCAGCCAACGGTATGGTAAAGAAGTGATCGTAGTTGAAACAGCTTATGGGCATACAACAGCGAATGCCGATACTATGCCAAATGCTTTTGGCGAAGCCGAAGCAGCTGCGGGGGGATATGAACCAACACCGACAGGACAAGCAGAGTATTTGCTGGATCTTGCCGATCGGATTCAGGCAGTACCGAATAATCGCGGGGCGGGCTTCTTCTATTGGGAACCTCTTTGGTACAACGGAAATGTGAGTTGGGCAACACAAGCAGGTATGAATTATCTCAGTGTTCAATCCACTATGGGAAACGAATGGGACAACCAAGCGATGTTTGATTTTGCTGGAAACGCCTTGCCAAGCTTGCGTGCGTTTAAACAAGCAGGGGCGCAAATAAATCTAGTTAAAAATGCAAGTTTCGAAAGCGATGGACCAACGACCAGTCCTTCCAATTGGCAAACCTGGTTTCAACAAGGAACCGCTAAGGGTACGATCAAAACGGAAGCGGGCACTTTTTTTGGGGACTACAAACTAACTTTTTGGCAGGATCAAGCATACGAGGCATCAGCTTATCAAAATGTTAGTGGCATAAGCAAAGGAACTTACACATTGAGTGCCTATGTAATGTCTGGGGGAGAGTTTGATACTAATCAGTTATATATCAAAAATTATGGTGGAGCGGAACTAAATACTGCGGTTGTTAAAACAAGTGAATGGACAAAAATTACAATCAAAGACATTCCAATTACAACAGGTGTTTGTGAAATTGGGGTTTATAGCAAGGCTTCAGGAAATGCTTGGACGAACGTTGATTTTGTTTCATTGGTGAAACAATAGACTGCGGATCGTTTCGATTCAAGATCGGAGGTTCCCTTCAGCCACATCGTTAGCGTAGAAGGCAGGAATCGAACCTGCACCTCGCCTTTGCCAAAAATAACCAGAAACGATTTCCAGTCATTTTTACCAAAACGAGTAAAGCACCAGACTTCATCTACACTTTGTATTATGCTAAAGAGAGTTCAACGATTTCGTAAGAAGCAATGAAAAAATTGCAAAAAGTTGTGCAGATAACATAAAGTTTGTTTAAGAAAGGGTAACCTTAGAATTCCGTCGTGAATATGATTTGAGCACTTAGATGGATAGAAAAAAGTTCTCGGAAAACAGTTCGTTTTTCGAGAACTTCTTTTTATCTTAATTGTCAAATTAAGTTAGACAGATCATCAATACTTACGTAACTCAAAAATACTTCCAAAGGTGTTCGATAATCCAGTGATTTTCTAGGAATATTATTTCGTTTAGATGCGACAGATTGAATAAAAAATTCATCTACTGAATTGAAATCCATAGATTTCAATAAACCATCTCTACGTAACAATCCGTTAGAATTCTCGTTTAGGCCTCTTTGAGACGGCGTTCCTGGATCAGCGAAATAAATGGCAATATCATTGACATTACTGATCTGTTTCCAATTTGAAAATTCCTTTCCACAATCAAAAGTGATGGATTTGAATAGGTTTTTCGGTACAGATTCAAACCATTGATTTAATTTTTTTTCAATATCAATCGCTTGTCTACCACACGGTTTCAATGTGATGATAACTTTTGATAATCGTTCAACTAAGGTAATTACAGCACTTTTATGTTTCAGACCTACGATAGTGTCACCTTCAAGGTGACCAAACTCATTTGAGAATTGGCTATAATCCTTTTCACGTTCATGAATAGAGCGGCGGAAAGTTTGTTTTCCACGTCTTTCTTGATGTCCATTCGGTTTACGCTTGCCTTTCATCGGTAAGTCAGAAGAATCAAATAGCCCCTTTTTGAACATACGATAAATGGTACGAGCAGAACAACTAATAGGAAACGCTGCACGACCAACAATCACATCGGGTGTCCATCCTTGAACAACCTTTCTTTGAATATATTCTGATTGTTCCTCGGGTAAAACAAGCGGACGTCTACCACAGTTTGATTTGTTTTTCTTATACTGTTGATAATATTCTAAGGCTGATTTTCCTTGCTTGAAGAACAGATATACTTTATGGATCGTTTGTCTTGAACGATTCAAGCAATGGGCAGTTTTAGCAACAGATTGATTCATTTTGAAATAAGACTCTATTATTACAAGTTCATCCGTTGTAAGATGGGTATAGGTCATTTGTACTCACTCCTTATAATTCTTTGGTCGGAACTATTTTGAGTGTAGCACAAATGACTTTTTTAGTTGTCTAGCTTAATTTTACAATCGGCGTTATGATAAGAATGAAACAAATTAACTTATATTATAGTCTCTTTTGGTAGGGAACCATCTTATTTTTAATGAAAATCAAGCATTTTAGCTATTGAAGAATGTTGATTTATAGGGATTCCCCCTCCATATTATGTTGGCTCTTTATTCCCACTCCACTGTTGCTGGTGGTTTAGAAGTGATGTCATACACGATACGGTTGACGTGGGCTACTTCGTTTACGATACGTACAGAGATTTTTTGCAAGACTTCCCATGGGATACGGGCAAAGTCAGCGGTCATTCCGTCGATTGAAGTTACAGCACGGATACCGACTGTGTAGTCGTAAGTACGTCCGTCACCCATAACACCGACAGAGCGGATCCCTGGAAGAACAGTGAAATATTGCCAGATATCACGGTCAAGTCCAGCAGCTGCGATTTCTTCACGCAAGATAGCATCAGATTCGCGTACGATTTCTAGCTTGTCTTCAGTGATTTCGCCAAGAACACGAATACCAAGACCAGGACCAGGGAATGGCTGACGCCAAACGATTGAATCAGGCATGCCTAACTGAGTCCCTAATTCACGGACTTCGTCTTTGAATAATGTGTTTAATGGTTCGATCAATTCAAATTGCATATCTTCTGGCAGTCCACCTACATTATGGTGAGATTTGATCGTCTGTGCTGTTTCTGTACCAGATTCGATAACGTCAGTATACAACGTTCCTTGTGCTAGGAAAGAGACGCCTTCTTCACCAGCAAGTTTTGTTGCTTCGTCATCAAAAACATATACGAATTCATTCCCAATGATTTTACGTTTTTGTTCTGGGTCAGATACACCTTTCAACTTGTCTAAGAAGCGATCTCTTGCATCGACTTTGATGATGTTCAAGCCGAATTTTCCGCCTAGACTTTCCATTACTTGTTCCGCTTCGCCTTTGCGTAGCAGACCGTGGTCAACAAAGATAGATGTCAATTGGTCACCGATCGCTTTTTGTAAAAGAACCCCAACGACACTAGAATCAACGCCACCTGAAAGACCAAGCAAGACTTTTTTGTCACCAACTTGTTCACGGATTTTTTCTACTTGCATATCGATAAAGTTATCCATTGTCCAGTTACCTTCACAGTGACAAACATCAAAGGCAAAGTGGCGCAGCAATTCGATTCCGTATTCGGAATGACGTACTTCTGCATGGAATTGGATACCATAAAAATTACGTGTTGTGTCTTGGATAGAAGCAATCGGACAATCTTTGCTTGTTCCGACTGTTTCAAAGCCTTCAGGAACTTTAGTTACCAAGTCACCATGGCTCATCCATACTGTTTGTTGTTTTGGTGTTTCTTTAAACAAGACAGCTTGATCGCTTGTTACTTCTAACAAGGCTTTCCCATATTCGCGGTTTTTAGCAGGCTCTACGGAACCGCCAAGTTTGTACGTGATCAATTGCATACCATAGCAAATCCCTAATACAGGAATACCTAAATTGAAGATCTCAGGATCGATCCCAAATGCATTCTCATCATATACACTGTTTGGTCCGCCAGAAAGAATGATTCCCTTTGGATTCATCGCTTTTACTTCTTCTGCAGTAATGCGGTGGCTCAATAATTCGGAAAAGACTCCAAGATCACGAATACGTCTTGTGATCAATTGGTTATACTGACTACCGTAGTCTAATACGATAATCTTTTCAACGTTCGTCATATCGGCAACGTTTGTCAAATTTATTACCCCTATCCCTTTAAATTTTATCTCAAAATAGTCAAACTATTTTAAAATGCTAATATTTTCGCATGAAAATCGAATCGATGATATGATTTTCAGTTTTATGGAGAATTATATCGGCTCTTCCTCGTGTAGGCAAGATATATTCCTGTAAATTTTTCAAATTCACATTTTTCCATACATCTTTTGCCATTTTAAAGGCTTCTTCACGATCTCCGATAGCAAAACGATAATAATAATTCTCTGGATTTTGGAAAGCCGTATCCAGTAACGCACCAAAACGATCCAAATACCATTTTTCGATCAGCACGGGATCGGCATCGACATAGACAGAAAAATCAAAAAAGTCGCTGACGTAGATTTGCTGATTCGCAGGTAATTGAAGCGTATTGATCCCCTCAACGATCAAGATATCAGGCTGCTGGATCAATTCGTACTTGTCTGGAATGATATCATACACATCATGTGAGTAAACAGGTACTTTTATCTCTTCCTGACCAGATTTTACACGGTTCAAGAAATCGATCAGCATCTCCATATCATAACTTTCAGGAAATCCTTTACGGTCCATGATTCCACGCTCTTTTAATATACGATTTGGATAAAGAAATCCGTCAGTCGTGATCAGCTGAACGTTTCTTCGTTTGAAGGTACGAGACAAAATCGTCTGCAGCAGTCTGGCTGTTGTACTTTTTCCAACGGCTACACTTCCGGCGATCCCGATAATAAAAGGCGGTACTTCTACGTATTTATGAAGAAATAAACCTTTACTCAAGAACAAAGATTCAAATTCTTTCATATAAAGATAAATCAGATGAGCAAGAGGTACATAGATATCTCGAACATCCTGCATGGAAATGCGGTCATTCAAACTTTTGATATTATCTAGTTCATCTTGTGTCAAAGGTGCTTGCCCATTACGATAAAATTCTCGCCATTCTTCTCTTGCCACACGGTAGTAGTTCATTGGATCATTCATATTAGCCTCCTGCGTTCTCCCATCAATGGAACTATTTTAACACAAAATAAACGCAAACCCCACCACTTAAGAGAGATTGCCGATCTTTTTGTATAATCTTTATAATAGAAAGAAACGGAGTCTTATTCTTGACTTGCGCACGGATACATAAAAGGATAGACTGTTGTCATGAAAGAAATGAGAAGGATGGAAGACATGACAAATCATTACTATTCTGAACGCCCAGATACGGCGCACGATTTTGAACAATGGGCTTTTGAGTTAAAAGGCAGAACCTTTCAATTTGTAACAGATTCTGGTGTATTTTCACGTGAAACAGTGGATTATGGTTCACGTGTCCTGATTGATGCTTTCGATTGGGAAGAGTTACCTGATGAAGGAAAGATCTTAGATGTGGGATGCGGGTATGGACCGATTGGGTTAGCTTTGGCATTTGCGACACAGCGGTTTGTTGAAATGGTCGACATTAATGAACGAGCGGTAAGTCTAGCGCAAGGAAACGCAAAGCGTAACCAAATCGAACATGTTGATATCCATCAATCGAATATCTATGAAGCAGTTCATGAAGAAACCTATGCAGCTATCGTAAGCAATCCGCCGATCCGTGCTGGAAAAAAAGTTGTACATGAAATTTTGACAGGCGCATATCCTCGGTTGAAGAAGGGCGGTACACTGACAATTGTGATCCAGAAGAAACAAGGAGCGCCGAGTGCGCAAAAGAAAATGGAAGAAACATTTGGTAATGCAGAAATCGTCACAAAAGATAAAGGATATTATATCATCAAAAGTGTGAAAGAATAACTAGCTGAAAAATAGTGGAGCGACGAAAGAGTGGAACTGGGCGTGCATGTACGGGTACGTATCAGTTCTTTTTTTGTTGAGAAGTTTTTAAAAACAAAGAACTATTTTTTCTTCAAAAAGAAATAGTAGGAACAGAGTCGTTGTTTTTTACGATAAAATAAATAAGATACAGAACTTGTATAGAAGGCTGCCAAGTCGGTAGATAAAGGAGGTTTTTATCAAAAAACATACTTTCCTTTTTTCTCTATTCTTTTCTTGGGGGTTTTGGTACACTGATAGGGAATTTAGATAGAAGGGAGCCAATAGGATGAAGCTGACCATCAGAGATATCGCAGAAATGGCAGGCGTATCAGTAACAACTGTCTCACAGATTTTGAATAACAAAGGAAGCAGATTTAGTGATAAGACAAGAAAAAAAGTGTTGTCGATCGTGAATGAACATCATTATAAGCCCGATTATTTCGCTTCAAATGTGATCAATCGACATTCAAAGACCATCGGAATGATCGTCCCTGATGTCACTGATTTCTTCTTCTCCAAACTGATCGAAGGTGTAGAGAGCTATTTGAATCCTTTGGGCTATGTGATCATGTTATGCAATTCTCGTCATAGCCAAGAAAATGAGATCAAGTATTTACAAGAGCTTTCCCACCGCTCAGTGGACGGAATCTTGCTGGCCACACCAAATATTTTACCTGAGAAATATGCATTAGACAGCGGTTTTTATCAAAAAATGCCAATCATTTTAATCGATCGCGGATTGAATCGTCGGGATAACGGACGGCTTATCGTAAAGGAATATGAGGGCGCCTATCAAGCTGTTTCGCTGTTTATTGAAAATGGCCATACGAAGATCGGCATGCTGAAGGAAACCACTGGATACTATCAATTAGAAGAACGTTTCAACGGATATCGTCATGCGCTGAAAGATCATGGCCTGCCTTTTAATGGGAAATTTGTTGAACATGGAGAGTTGACTGTCCAAGGTGGATATACTGCATCAAAAAAATTACTCAAACATAAAGATATCACGGTTATTTTTTGCGGGAATGATGCCATGGCGATCGGATGCTATCAGGCGATCGATGAATTGGGCAAAAAAATCCCAGAAGATATCTCAGTCATAGGATTCGATGGATTAAAGCTGTCAGAATACATGATTCCGCAATTGACGACAGTGCAGCAGCCAAGTTTTGATATTGGATTTTATGCTGCACGTTTCCTGATCGATACGATCGAATTTCCTCAAAGAAAAGTTCCGAACAAAGTGTTCGAAACAAAATTAATTATTCGTGAGAGCGTAAAAGTATTGACAAAGGGCTAACTCGGCGGTATATTGCTTATGTAAGCATTTACAAAGGCTAGTTAGTGCTTTTTTTATTTTTAGTAAACCAGTTTACTAAAGTGGTTTACCTTTCCTAAAAATAATGTATAATACCGAATGAAGACAAGGAGGATCAGGCAATGCGAATGGTGGATCTGATTGAAAAAAAGAGGGATGGAAACGAGCTGTCGAAAGAGGAAATCGAGTACATCGTCACGAACTATACGAATGGAAAGATTCCAGATTATCAAGTCAGTGCATTATTGATGGCAATTTTTTATCAAGACATGACAAATGAAGAAATCACGAACTTAACATTGGCGATTGCTAATTCTGGTGATGTCATCGATTTGAGTTCTCTTGAAGGAATAAAGGTAGATAAGCATTCGACAGGTGGCGTTGGTGACACGACCACATTGATTTTAGCCCCCCTAGTAGCTAGTGTCGGAGTGACAGTGGCTAAAATGTCTGGACGCGGTCTAGGTTACACAGGTGGTACACTAGACAAGCTAGAAGCAATTCCCGGATTTCAGATCGAGCTTTCGGATGAAGAATTTGTACGCATTGTTAATGAAAGTAAAGTAGCGGTAATTGGTCAATCAGGAAACTTGGCACCGGCGGACAAAAAATTGTATGCCTTGCGTGACGTCACAGCGACCGTTGATTCTCTTCCGCTGATTGCCAGTTCGATTATGAGTAAAAAAATCGCGGCAGGAGCAGATGCAATCGTTTTGGATGTGACCACTGGAGACGGTGCTTTCATGAAGAACATCGAAGATGCAAGACGTCTGGCAAAGACCATGACGAGCATTGGGAAACTGGCTAACCGAGAAACAGTGGCGGTTATCTCAGATATGTCAGAACCTCTTGGCGAAGCTATCGGAAATAGTCTAGAAGTTGTCGAGGCAATCGAAACATTACAAGGAAATGGTCCAGAAGATCTAGTAGAAATGTGCTACGCCTTAGGAAGCCAAATGGTTGTTCTTGCTGGCAAAGCTAAGACAACCGATGAAGCAAGAACGTTGCTTCAAGAAGCTCTGGAATCAGGTAAAGCGTTAGCAAAATTCAAAGAAATGATCCAAAATCAAGGGGGAGACCCAGCGATCGTGGAACATCCAGAACGAATTTTGACTGCACGCTACACAATGGAGCTTCCTGCTAAACAAAGCGGAGTTGTGTCAAAAATCGTGGCAAATGAATTAGGAATTGCTGCAATGATGCTAGGTGCTGGGCGTAAAACCAAAGAAGAAGATATTGATCACGCTGTTGGATTGAAACTGCATAAAAAAATTGGTGACACTGTGACAAAAGGTGAGTCACTATTGACGATCTATAGTAACGACGAAGAAATCACTTCTGTCATTGAATTATTATATAAAAATATTGAAATTGGTGAATCGGCAATGAAGCCAACGTTGATTCATGACATCATCACAGAATAAAGGAAAAAAGCGGACTTTACCGTTTTAAAGAAAAGGGGAAAAGAAATGGAACTAAACCGAATGATCGACCATACTATTTTGAAAGCAGACGCATCTAAAGAAGCTGTGATGCAAATTATCGAAGAAGCAAAAAAATACCATTTTTATTCTGTCTGCATCAATCCAGCATGGGTTGCGCTAGCGAAAGAACAATTACAAGGTGAGCCAGTAGCCGTATGTACAGTAATCGGGTTTCCTCTAGGAGCAAACACACCCGAGACAAAAGCATTTGAAACAACAGATGCCATCAATAACGGTGCAGATGAAGTCGATATGGTCATCAATATCGGTGCTTTGAAATCAAAGGATGATCAACAAGTCCAAAAAGATATCGAAGCAGTTGTTGAAGCAGCAAAAGATCGTGCGCTTGTCAAAGTTATTATTGAAACATCGTTATTAGATAGAGAAGAAATCATCCGAGCTTGCGAAATAGCAAAAGCTGCAGGCGCTGATTTTGTCAAAACATCAACTGGTTTCTCAACAGGCGGAGCAAAGGTAGAGGATGTCCGTTTGATGCGTGAAACTGTAGGACCAGAAATGGGTGTCAAAGCTTCCGGCGGTATCCATAACGAAGAAGAAGCAATGGCAATGATCGAAGCTGGTGCTACAAGAATCGGAACAAGCGCAGGAGTAGCAATCGTATCTGGTTCAACTGGTGAAGGCTATTAATTTTTTCAAAGGAGAAGCTCATGGCAGAACTCAAACAAGAATGGATCAACACAGCTATTGAAGCGTTAGATAAAGCCTATGTTCCTTATTCCCATTTTCCGGTAGGCGCTTGTCTCGTAACGGAATCAGGCAAGATTTATCAAGGCATCAACATTGAGAATGCATCATTTGGATTAACGAATTGTGCCGAGCGCACAGCTTTTTTCAAAGCAGTATCTGAAGGAGAAAAAACATTTACGCATCTAGTCGTAGCGGGGCACACCCCCGATCCTATCTCTCCTTGTGGTGCATGTCGACAAGTAATGGCAGAATTCTGTTCCCCTGATATGCCGGTTACGCTAGTAGGAGACAATGGTGTGACGAAGGCAACGACCGTTCGTGCACTGCTGCCTTATGCATTTACTGAAAAAGATCTATAACTCATGTTCATTCAGTCAGCTGACTGTTGAAAAATAAAACAATTATTTTAGGAGGCTTTACAGAAATGAAAAAAGCAAAATTATTTGGTTTAGGTGCTGTCGCACTAGCAGCAGGGTTATTTTTAGGTGCATGCGGCAACAACGGCTCTACTGATTCATCCGGTGGCAAAAGCTCATCAGACACAACAACTGCAGCATTGATCACAGACACAGGTGGTGTAGACGACCGTTCATTCAACCAGTCAGCTTGGGAAGGACTAGAAAAATGGGGGAAAGATCAAGGACTTTCACGAGGAAATGATGGCTTCCAATATTTCCAATCTTCAAATGAATCAGATTACATCCCAAATATTGACCAAGCATTGAATGCTGGATTCAAAACGATTTTTGGTATTGGTTATAAACTAAAACCAGCGATCCAAGAACAAGCAACAAACAATACAGGTACGAACTTTGTTATTATCGATGATGTCATCGATGGATTAGATAACGTTGTATCTGCAACTTTCAAAGACAACGAAGCTTCTTATCTTGCAGGTGTTGCAGCAGCTTATACGACTGAAACAAACGTAGTCGGCTTTATCGGCGGTGTAAAAGGTGAAGTAATCGATCGTTTTGATGCTGGATTCAAAGCCGGTGTTGATGCAGGTGCGAAAGAATTAGGAAAAGAAATCAAAGTATTGAATCAATATGCTGGTGACTTCTCTGCTCCAGATAAAGGACGTTCAATTGCTCAAGGTATGTATGCACAAAACGCAGATATCATCTTCCATGCTTCAGGCGGTACAGGTAACGGTGTATTCCAAGAAGCAAAATCATTGAACGAATCAGGCGACAAAAAAGTTTGGGTTATCGGTGTTGACCGCGACCAATCAGACGAAGGCGAATACACATTAAACGGCGAAAAGAAAAACTTCACATTGACATCTACACTGAAAGCAGTTGGAACAGTAGTAGAAGATTTGGCACAAAAATCAGCGGACGGTAAATTCCCTGGCGGCGAACACACTGTTTATGGATTGAAAGAAGACGGTGTTGGTCTAACAGAAGGACAACTTTCTGACGAAGCGAAAAAAGCAGTTGATGAAGCAAAAGAAAAAATCATTTCAGGTGACGTAAAAGTTCCAGAAACTCCTGAAGAAAACTAAAACCATTTCTATAGCCTTGTTAGACACATGTTTGACAAGGCTATGGTTTGATTAGAACAAGAATTGTTCATTTATCCAAGCTGCCTTGTGACAGTTTGGATAAGGGAACAACTCCCTGAAGTAATGTTTGTTTCAAAAGAAGAACGCTCACTAAGCGTGAATCTTAGTCAATCGTTGCCCTAGATAGAAATCGTTAGGATGTGAAAAAAAGGTGGTTCAAGAAAATATTGTCATAGAAATGCAGAATATTACCAAAGAATTTGGAACATTCAAGGCAAATGACAACATCAATTTACAAGTAAAGGCAGGAGAAATTCATGCGTTGCTTGGAGAAAACGGTGCTGGCAAATCTACATTGATGAACGTGCTTTCCGGATTATTAGAGCCGACATCAGGGAAAATTTTGATGCGTGGGAAAGAAGTAAAGATCACAAGTCCGACCAAAGCCAACCAATTAGGGATTGGGATGGTCCATCAGCACTTTATGCTTGTTGATGCCTTTACTGTAACAGAAAACATCGTGTTGGGAAGCGAGCCTAGTCGCGCAGGGATGCTTGACCATAAAAAAGCACGAAAAGAGATCCAAAAAGTTTCTGAACAGTATGGATTGTCAGTCAACCCAGATGCTTACGTTCGTGATATTTCAGTTGGAATGGAACAACGGGTAGAAATTTTAAAAACACTTTACCGAGGAGCAGATGTACTGATTTTTGATGAGCCGACAGCTGTATTGACCCCTCAAGAAATTGATGAATTAATCGTGATCATGAAGGAATTAGTCAAAGAAGGCAAGTCGATCATTTTGATTACGCATAAGTTAGATGAAATCAAAGCAGTAGCTGACCGCTGTACAGTTATCCGCCGTGGAAAAGGAATCGGTACAGTCAACGTTAAAGACGTAACCTCACAACAATTAGCCGATATGATGGTTGGAAGAACGGTTTCATTCAAAACGATGAAAAAAGAAGCGAAGCCTCAAGAAGTCGTTTTGTCTATTGAAAATCTAGTGGTGAAAGAAAATCGTGGATTAGAAGCCGTGAAAAACTTGAACTTAGAGGTTCGTGCTGGCGAAGTACTTGGTATCGCTGGAATCGATGGAAACGGGCAGTCGGAGTTGATCCAAGCTTTGACTGGTTTGCGAAAGGCAGAAAGCGGACATATCAAGCTAAAAGGGGAAGACATCACTAATAAAAAACCCCGAAAAATCACTGAACATGGTGTAGGACACGTGCCAGAAGACCGTCATAAATACGGGTTAGTCCTAGATATGACATTATCTGAAAATATCGCACTACAAACCTATCATCAAAAACCTTACAGTAAAAACGGCATGCTGAATTATTCAGTAATGAATGAACATGCCAGAGAATTGATCGAAGAATATGATGTTCGAACAACGAATGAACTTGTTCCCGCAAAAGCTTTATCAGGCGGAAATCAGCAAAAAGCAATTATCGCTCGTGAAGTCGACCGAGATCCTGATCTGTTGATTGTTGCAAATCCAACTCGTGGACTGGATGTAGGTGCGATCGAATTTATTCATAAACGTCTGATCGAACAAAGGGACAAATACAAAGCAGTGTTACTGATCAGTTTCGAATTAGAAGAAATTTTAAATGTTTCGGATCGTATTGCTGTTATCCATGAAGGAGAAATTGTCGGTATCGTTGATCCGAAAGAAACATCTGAAAATGAATTAGGTCTATTGATGGCGGGCTATACCTTAGAAGAAGCACGAAAAGAGTTAGAAAAGGGGGCTGGCGCACATGAATGATCGCAGCGAAAAATTCCGTAATTTATTAGTGCCTGTACTTTCAGTTGTTTTAGGATTGATCTTAGGCGCGATATTGATGGCTGCTTTTGGTTTTCAGCCCATCCAAGGTTATTCTTCTATGCTAGATGCAGCCCTTGGTTCGCAAAGAGGGATAGGTGAAACGTTAAGGCAAGCAACGCCGTTGATTTTTACAGCATTAGGTTTTTCTGTAGCTAACTCAGCTGGGTTTTTCAATATTGGGCTTTCTGGACAAGCACTTTGCGGGTGGATCGTCAGTGTCTGGGTGGCACTTGCGTTTCCAGATCTGCCAAAAGTTGTTTTGCTTCCGTTATGCGTGATCTTAGGTGCCTTAGCTGGTGCGATGGCAGCGGCTGTTCCAGGTTTACTTCGAGCATTTTTTGGAACAAGTGAAGTGATCGTAACAATCATGATGAACTATATCTTATTATACGTAAGCACATTTGCTTTACATGAAGTGATGCCTGAAAGCTATCGCTCAAGTTTGGACTCTTCCAATATGATCAGTCAAAATGCCTCACTGCGGTTACCATGGTTAACACAAGCTTTTGGCGGCTCTCGCGTAAACTCAGGATTATTTTTAGCAATCATCGCGCTTATTTTCGTTTGGCTGCTGATGAAGAAAACGACTTTAGGATTTGAAATCCGTTCTGTTGGATTGAATCCTTTTGCTTCTGAGTATGCAGGAATGAGTAGTAAACGTACGATCGTTTTGTCGATGGTCATTTCTGGCGCTTTGGCAGGGCTTGGTGGTGTGGTTGAAGGATTAGGAACGTATCAAAACTTCTTTGTTCAAACGACTTCGCTATCTATTGGATTTGACGGAATGGCTGTTTCCTTGCTTGGTTCTGGATCAGCAATCGGTATTCTTTTATCAGCGATCTTGTTCAGTATTTTGAAGATCGGTGGACTTGGCATGCAGACAGGAGCAGGTGTTCCGTTTGAGATCGTCAATGTATCGATTGCTTTGATTATCTTCTTTGTCGGGATCAACTTCCTGATTCGTTTCGTCATGGCTAAAGTCTTCCAAGGGAAAAAACAAGAAGAGATCGTTGCGACAATAGAATCGAAACCAACGAATCAAAACCATGAAGGGGGCGAACTATAATGTCGACTATCGAATTAATTGCCTTGATCCTTACTTCTACACTGGTTTATTCAACACCGCTAATTCTAACGTCACTAGGCGGAACTTTTTCTGAACGAAGCGGGATCGTAAACGTAGGGCTAGAGGGAATCATGGTCATGGGTGCTTTTAGTTCCATCGTTTTCAACTTGACGATGAGTCCATCACTTGGTTCTATGACACCATGGATCGCTATTTTAGTGGGTGGCGTCGTAGGTATCCTATTTTCTCTGATTCACGCAGTAGCAACAGTCAGTTTGCGTGCTGACCATATTATCAGCGGGACAGTAATTAATCTGATGGCACCTGCTTTAGGTGTTTTCTTGATCAAAGCATGGTATGGTAAAGGTCAAACTGATAACATCACGCAGAATCTGGGGTATTTTTCTTTCCCAGGATTAGCAGATATTCCGGTCATTGGACCAATTTTCTTTAAAAATACATTCTTACCTGCTTATTGTGCTATTTTGATTGCTGTCCTAGCTTGGGTGATCATCTTCAAGACGAAATTCGGCTTGCGCCTCCGTTCAGTTGGTGAAAATCCTCAAGCTGCCGACACATTAGGTATCAATGTATATGCTATGCGTTATTCAGGCGTACTGATTTCTGGCTTGTTAGGCGGTATGGGCGGTGCTGTTTTTGCTCAGTCGATTTCCGGTAACTTTTCAGCTGGTACGATCGTTGGACAAGGGTTCATCTCCATGGCTGCTATGATCTTTGGTAAGTGGAATCCTTTAGGGGCAATGGGTGCCTCATTGTTCTTTGGTTTTGCTCAAAGCTTGAGTATCATTGGCGCACAATTACCAGTTATTTCTTCGATTCCGCCAGTATTGCTGCAAATTGCTCCATATTTGCTGACAATCATTGTGCTGGTTGTTTTCTTAGGGAAAGCTTCTGGTCCAAAAGCAAACGGGAAGAACTATATCAAATCAAAATAATCTTTTAGCGAATAAAAAGGGTGGGTTACGGGAAGTGTTTTTCGTCTCGCCCTTTTTGTTTTAAAGGCAATAAAAATAAAAAGAAAGAAGGAATAATCATGTTTAAACGCGTACATCTGATCGTCATGGATTCAGTAGGAATTGGAGAAGCACCAGATGCCGATAAGTTCGGTGATGTTGGTTCTGATACATTAGGACACATTGCGAAAGAAGCAGGATTGAACGTTCCACATTTAGAGCAGCTTGGTTTAGGAACGATCCGTCCTCTTGAAGGTGTGGAATCAGTGAAAGATCATCAAGGCTATGCGACGAAATTAGAAGAAGTTTCTGTAGGGAAAGATACGATGACAGGCCACTGGGAAATCATGGGATTGAATATCAAAACTCCATTTCGTGTGTTTCCTAATGGATTCCCTGATGATCTGATCAAACAAATCGAAGAATTTTCTGGCCGTAAAGTCGTATGTAACAAACCTTATAGCGGAACAGCTGTTATTGACGATTACGGTGAACACCAAATGAAAACAGGCGATTTAATTGTATATACTTCTGCCGATCCTGTCCTTCAGATCGCGGCACATGAAGAAATCATTCCTTTAGAAGAATTATATCGGATTTGCCAATTCGTTCGTGATATAACAAAAGATGATCCGTATATGATTGGCCGAATCATTGCACGTCCGTACGTGGGTGAACCAGGAGACTTCACACGAACAAGCAATCGCCATGATTATGCGTTGAATCCATTCGGACACACAGTCCTTGATTCTTTGAAAGAAGCAGGAAAGGACGTGATTGCTGTTGGAAAGATCAACGATATTTTCAACGGACAAGGAATCACTGAATCTGTCCGCACGAAAAGCAATATGGATGGCGTTGACCAGCTGCTGAAAGTTATGAAAAACGATTTTTCAGGAATCAGCTTTACCAATTTAGTAGATTTTGATGCATTATACGGTCATCGTCGGGATGTAGTCGGCTATGCGCATGCGATTGAAGAATTTGACTTACGAATTCCAGAATTGCTTGAAGCGATGGAAGAAGACGACTTGCTAATGATTACAGCCGATCACGGAAACGATCCGACGTTTACTGGTACCGATCATACGCGAGAATATGTACCGTTATTGGTTTACAGTAAAAAAATGAAAGAACAAGGGGCATTGCCTCAAGGATATTATTCAGATATTTCAGCAACGATTGCTGAGAACTTTAGTGTTTCTTCGACTGAAAATGGCGAAAGCTTCTTGAAATTATTAAAATAATCTTTTTAAATAGGAGAAAGCAAATGACCAAGTTAAGCGAGATGTTACAAGAAACGACCCAGTTTATCCTTGATAAAGGAGTAAAAGAAATTGATTTTGGTTTGATTCTAGGTTCAGGATTAGGTGAATTAGCAGATGAAATCGAAGATGCTGTAATGATTTCTTATGATGAGATCCCGTTCTTTCCTGTTTCGACAGTAGTTGGGCATGCAGGAAAGCTAGTTTATGGGTCTCTGGCAGGCAAGAAAGTGTTAGCCATGCAAGGGAGATTCCACTACTATGAAGGTCATTCCATGCAAACAGTGACCTATCCAGTACGTGTGATGGCCGGACTAGGGGCCCATTCAGTCATTGTGACTAATGCATGTGGTGGTGTCAACGAATCATTTGTACCAGGAGATTTGATGCTGATTACCGATCATATCAATTTTACTGGTGAAAATCCTTTGATCGGTCCGAATGAAGATGCAATGGGCCCTAGATTTCCAGATATGAGTCAAGCTTATACGCCTGACTATCAAGCAACAGCAAAAGCAGCAGCAGAAAAACTAGGTTTGGATCTTAAAGAAGGCGTATATATGGGCTATTCTGGACCAACTTATGAAACGCCTGCGGAGATCCGAATGTCTCGGACAATAGGAGCCGATGCAGTAGGGATGTCGACTGTTCCAGAAGTCATCGTAGCAGCTCACAGCGGATTAAAAGTGTTAGGAATCTCTTGTATTACCAACTTAGCAGCAGGTATGCAAGCGAATCTGAGCCATGAAGAAGTTGTAGAAACAACTCAGAGAGTCAAACAATCTTTTAAAGCATTGGTTAAAGAAACATTGACATTATTGTAATAGGAGGAACAATAAAATGAGTGTGCATATTGAAGCGAAAGAAGGCGAGATCGCCGATAAGATTTTACTTCCGGGAGATCCTTTGCGAGCTAAATATATTGCGGAGACTTTTTTGGAAGATCCAGTTTGTTACAATCAGGTACGCGGTATGTTAGGCTTTACCGGCAAATATAAAGGAGAACGTATTTCTGTTCAAGGAACAGGAATGGGAATGCCATCAGCCACCATCTATGCCCATGAATTGATCCAGTCGTATGGTGTAAAGAAATTGATTCGAGTAGGTACATGCGGTGCATTGTCAAAAGACGTCCATGTTCGTGATTTAGTACTAGCACAAGGTGCAGCGACCAGTTCTTCGATGATCGAAAAAAATTTCCAAGCCTTTCATTTTCCTCCAATCAGTGATTTCAATCTATTACTGAAAGCATATGAGATAGCTAAAGAAAAGGGCTATACGGTTCATGTAGGAAATGTTCTTTCGGAAGATTCTTTCTACAAAGATGATTTGACAGAGACGTTCCAATTAGCTGAACTTGGCGTTTTAGGAGTGGAAATGGAAGCAGCGGCTCTTTATTACTTAGGCGCGAAATACCATGTGCAGACATTAAGTTTGATGACCGTTAGCGACCATTTGATCACCGGTGAAGAAACAACAGCTGCAGAACGTCAATCTACGTTCAATGAAATGATCGAAGTAGGATTGGAAACAGCGATAGCAGAATAAGAAGGAAATGAAAAAGCTGCCCTGCATTAAGTAATAAGAACATCCAAGCAAAAATAGCTCCTCATGTTTTTGACTTGGCTGGACTTATTATTGCAAATGTAAGCTTTTGAACACCGTTTACCAAGAGGTTGTGAATCTGCCGTTTAACTCTGAGTCACAAGGAACAATTTCAAAAAACAGCTTTTCATGTTTGATGAATATTGTGACTTGTGACCGAGAAGTTGGCAGGAGAAAACCGTTTATACGAAAAAAGGGACTGTGACAAATCGTGTCACAGTCCCTTTTTTATAGTGTTTTTTATAGGTAGTATTTTTTAGCAACTGTTAAGTCATCATTTAATTCATAAACAAGTGGTTGACCTGTTGGAATTTCAAGATCCATGATGTCTTCGTCAGAGATACCTTCGATATGTTTAGCTAGGGCGCGTAATGAGTTACCATGTGCAGCTACTAAAACAGTTTTGTTGTCTAGTAATGCTGGAGCAATTTCATCTTGCCAGAATGGCAAAGCGCGTTCTAATGTCACTTTCAAGTTTTCTCCACCAGGAATATCGCGTTTGTCTAACATTGCGTAACGACGGTCATTTGCTGCAGAACCTTCGTCAGTTTCTTCCATTAATGGAGGAAGAGTATCGTAAGAACGACGCCAGATGTGCACTTGTTCGTCGCCGTATTTTTCAGCTGTTTCTTTTTTGTTCAAACCTTGTAATTTACCATAGTGACGTTCGTTTAAGCGCCATGATTTGATTTGTGGTACCCAAAGTTGATCTGAATATTCTAAGATCAAGTTACATGTTTTGATTGCACGAGTTAAAACAGAAGTGTAAGCAACATCAAATTCGATTCCAGCTTCTTTGATTTTGCGTCCGCCTTCTTTTGCTTCTTCGATTCCTTCTGGTGCTAGATTTACATCAGCCCAACCAGTAAATTGGTTCAATGCATTCCATTCACTAAGACCGTGACGAGAAAAAACTAATTTTGGCATGTTTAGCTCTCCTTTTAAGATAGGTTTATATTTCTGAAATTTTCAGTTCTGTTTTATTGTACAATTTTTTGGAAGAGATTTCCATCGAAAAATTAGATAAGATTCTATGAGAAAACAAGTAGAGAATATAAAAAAACGAACAGTGCCCACGCAACTGTTCGTTTTTAGGTATTAGATGCATAATTGCTCGATTTCTTTTTCAGGTAAATTGATATATTTATAACATGTTCCAACTGAAACACCGCATTTTGAAGAAATAAATTGGATCGTTTCTTTTTTTTCATAATAGAGACGTCGGATTTTTTTGATCGTTTTTGCATCGATTTTTGGTCTTCCGCCGATTTTTCCTTTTTTACGAGCTTCATCTAATCCAACTAATGTACGTTCTTTGATCAATGCGCACTCCATGTTTGCTAGGTTTTCCATTAATTGGAAATAGATTTTTCCCATTTCGCGCGTATCGATTCCTTCATCAAGACTAATCAAGTGCAGCCCGCGATCTTTGAATAATTGCGTGAGTTCTGTTAATTGCCGCGTAGATTTGCCTAATCGATGAAGTTGGCAAATGACTAGTGCATCGCCTTGTTGCATGTCAGCGATCACTGACTCCAAATGAACAGCAGTAGAATCATTTTGTTCCACTTCATATGTCTCATGGAAAATTTCTTGACAACCAAAGTCAGATAATTGATCAACCTGAGTTGTTAAATCAACGTCATTTATGGTTGTGCGTGCATAACCAATAATTTTCATGGTGATTCCTTTCTAGCAGTGATTTTCTAACTGGATATAACAGTAAAAATGTAGCATAAAGTACGTCAAAAAGATAGTTTTTTCGCAAATTTTCCGCTGTCTTTTTTTATTGGATGATCAAGCAGTTTTTCTTTATTTACGACGGATTGCGTCAAGAATCTCAACGCCTTTTTCTGAGCCGACAACTACTTTAGAAACCATGTTTAGGAAAAGCCCATGTTCTACTACCCCAACAAGTTCATCTAAATAGGTAGCTAAGCTTTCTGGCTGTTCGATGACTTCTAGATGCAGATCAATGATGTAATGACCACCATCTGTGGTTAAGACTTCTCCGTTTTCGTCTGTACGCAAGACGGGTTGGAATCCTTTTTCTTCAAAAATATGAAGTAGCTGTTGGGAGCCATAAGGGATCACTTCAACTGGGAGTGGGAACTTCCCAAGTTTATCGACTAATTTAGAAGAATCAACGATCCAAATCGTTTCTTTTGAGTACGTAGCGACTATTTTCTCGAAAAGCAAAGCAGCGCCGCCGCCTTTGATCCCTTGAAAATCAGCACTGATTTCATCAGCACCGTCTATTGTCAAATCGACTACGGGGACTTCATCAATACTCTTTAACGGTATTCCTAATTTTTCCGCTTGTTCTTTTGTCGCATTTGAAGTAGTAACTCCTGTGATACGTAAACCTTCTTCACGCATACGGCGACCAATCTCTTCTACCATATAATAGGCGGTTGAACCGGTCCCGAGACCTACGATCATCCCGTCCTTTACGAATTTCGCGGCTTCAATGCCAGCTAATTGTTTTAAATTCATCTTTGCGTCCACCTTTTTTTAGTTTGAGCATCGTGCTTTCCTCACTATTTTAGCGTGATTTACGGTAAAAAGATACCATTCTTTTTTATTCCAATAAAGCTTTTTCAAAAAAAATTGCATCTCTTGTTGACATGTTTTTTCATTCGTGATATTCTAACAAAGGTGCTTTATCTACAGGTTTCTGTGAAGAAACGTGCTGACTGTTTATCAAAGCATATTTGATAAGGATGCAGACATTGCATTTATTTTTTATCACAAAAAAAGAACCACCTGGATGTGTGGAACTAGACGCAAATCGTGGGAAGGAGGAAACAAGGAATGCCTACAATTAACCAATTAGTACGTAAACCTCGTAAATCAAAGGTGGAAAAATCTAATTCACCTGCTTTGAACAAAGGATATAACAGCTTTAAGAAAACTCAAACTAACGTAAACTCACCTCAAAAACGTGGGGTAGCAACTCGTGTGGGTACAATGACACCTAAAAAACCGAACTCAGCTTTACGTAAATATGCACGTGTTCGTTTGTCAAACTTAATTGAAGTTACTGCTTATATCCCAGGGATTGGTCATAACTTACAAGAACACAGTGTTGTATTATTACGCGGTGGTCGTGTAAAAGACTTACCAGGGGTACGTTACCATATCGTTCGCGGTGCTTTAGATACTGCTGGTGTTAACGACCGTAAACAAAGCCGTTCTAAATACGGAACTAAAAAACCTAAAGCTTAATTTTAATTATTAAACAAATGAAACTTGCTTCTACTATATAGAAGTAATTACTATGAACAATATTTCGGAAGGAGGAGTTACGGATGCCACGTAAAGGTCCTGTTGCAAAACGTGATGTTTTACCAGATCCTATTTATAACTCAAAATTAGTAACTCGCTTGATCAACCGTGTAATGGTTGACGGAAAACGCGGGATTGCAGCTAACATTATCTATAATGCCTTTGACTTGATCAAAGAATCTACAGGTAACGATCCATTAGAAGTGTTTGAACAAGCAATGAAAAACGTTCAACCTGTTCTTGAAGTTAAAGCACGTCGTGTTGGGGGTTCAAACTACCAAGTACCAGTTGAAGTTCGCCCTGAACGCCGCGTTACTCTAGGTCTTCGTTGGGTAGTAAACTACGCTCGCTTGCGCGGTGAACACACAATGGAAGAACGCTTAGCAAAAGAAATCATGGATGCTGCAAACAACACAGGTGCTTCTGTTAAAAAACGTGAAGACACTCATAAAATGGCTGATGCCAACCGTGCGTTTGCTCACTATCGCTGGTAAGATTCTCTCTGTTTGGTCGGCTTTTATAAGTCGACCTCAGATAGTGTCCTTATTTTTAGCAACTAGATAGTAAAGAGAGGAGAAACAAGGAGAATGACCAGAGAATTTTCTTTACAAAACACTCGTAATATCGGTATCATGGCCCACATCGATGCTGGTAAAACGACTGCTACTGAACGTATCTTGTACTATACTGGTAAAATCCATAAAATTGGTGAAACTCATGAAGGAGCTTCACAAATGGACTGGATGGAACAAGAACAAGAACGTGGTATTACGATCACTTCTGCTGCTACTACAGCACAATGGAAGGGTCACCGAATCAACATCATCGACACACCAGGACACGTAGACTTCACAGTTGAAGTTGAACGTTCATTGCGTGTACTTGATGGTGCTGTAACTGTTCTTGATGCACAATCAGGTGTTGAACCTCAAACTGAAACAGTTTGGCGTCAAGCAACAACTTATGGTGTACCTCGTATCGTATTTGCAAACAAAATGGACAAGATCGGTGCTGACTTCTTATATTCAGTATCAACTTTACATGACCGTTTGCAAGCAAACGCTCACCCAATCCAATTACCAATTGGTGCGGAAGACGACTTCACAGGAATTATCGACCTTGTAACAATGAAGGCTGAAATGTATACAAACGATCTTGGAACAGAGATCGAAGAAACAGAAATTCCTGAAGAATACCGCGAATTAGCTGAAGAATGGCGCGAAAAATTGGTTGAAGCTGTAGCTGAAACTGATGAAGAACTTACTTTGAAATACTTAGAAGGTGAAGAAATCACTGAAGCTGAGTTAAAAGAAGGTATCCGCCGCGCAACAGTTAACGTAGAATTCTACCCAGTACTATGTGGTTCAGCATTTAAGAACAAAGGGGTTCAATTACTATTGGACGCTGTTCTTGATTACTTGCCATCACCGTTAGATATCCCAGCTATCAAAGGGATTGACCCTAAAACTGATGAAGAAGTAGAACGTCCTGCAGACGACAGCGCTCCTTTCTCAGCTTTAGCATTTAAAGTTATGACTGACCCATTCGTAGGTCGTTTAACTTTCTTCCGTGTGTACTCTGGTGTTTTACAATCAGGTTCATACGTACAAAACGCAACAAAAGGCAAACGTGAACGTGTTGGTCGTATCCTACAGATGCATGCCAACTCTCGTTCAGAAATCTCTGAAGTTTACGCTGGAGATATCGCTGCTGCTGTTGGTTTGAAAGACACAACTACTGGGGACACACTATGTGATGAAAAGAGTCTAGTTATTCTTGAATCCATGGAATTCCCAGAACCAGTTATCCAAGTCGCTATTGAACCTAAATCAAAAGCTGACCAAGATAAAATGGGTGTGGCTTTACAAAAACTATCTGAAGAAGATCCTACTTTCCGTGCTGAAACAAACGTGGAAACAGGCGAAACAATCATCGCTGGTATGGGTGAACTTCACTTAGATATCATCGTTGACCGTATGCGTCGTGAATTCAAAGTTGAAGCTAACGTAGGTGCGCCTCAAGTATCTTACCGTGAAACTTTCCGTGCTGGCACTCAAGCCGAAGGTAAGTTTGTACGTCAGTCTGGTGGTAAAGGTCAATACGGTCACGTATGGATTGAATTTACACCAAATGAAGAAGGTGCTGGTTTCGAATTTGAAAATGCGATCGTCGGTGGGGTTGTTCCTCGTGAATACATTCCAGCTGTTGAAACTGGTTTGAAAGATGCTATGGAAAATGGTGTCTTAGCTGGCTATCCATTAGTAGATATCAAAGCTAAACTTTACGATGGTTCATACCATGATGTCGATTCAAATGAAACTGCCTTCCGTGTTGCTGCTTCTATGGCATTACGTGCAGCAGCTAAGAAAGCTAATCCAGTAATCCTTGAACCAATCATGGCTGTAGAAGTTGTTATCCCTGAAGATTATTTAGGTGATGTTATGGGTCACGTAACTGCTCGTCGTGGACGTGTTGAAGGTATGGAAGCTCGCGCTGGCGGCCAACAAGTTGTTCGTGCGATGGTTCCACTTGCTGAAATGTTTGGTTATGCTACAACTCTTCGTTCTGCTACTCAAGGTCGTGGTACATTTACAATGACATTTGACCACTACGAAGATGTACCAAAATCAGTACAAGAAGAAATCATTAAGAAAAACGGCGGAAAAGCTGAATAATTTCTTAAAACCGGATAGTCCTGCAAAGAGATTATCCAAAGAGACTATATTTTTAATATAGTTTCGTGTAAAATAATTATCGATGATATGGGCATGTGGTGTACCTTGTGTACATCATATACCTATCAGACAAATAAAAAATATATTGTATTTTTAGGAGGACATTTTAAAATGGCAAAAGAAAAATTTGACCGTTCTAAACCACACGTTAACATTGGTACTATCGGACACGTTGACCATGGTAAAACTACATTAACAGCTGCAATCACAACTGTACTATCTAAGAAAAACGGCGGCCAAGCTATGGCTTACGATCAAATCGATGGTGCTCCAGAAGAACGCGAACGCGGAATCACAATCTCAACAGCTCACGTTGAGTATGAAACAGATACACGCCACTACGCTCACGTTGACTGCCCAGGACACGCGGATTACGTTAAAAACATGATCACTGGTGCTGCTCAAATGGACGGAGCTATCTTGGTAGTTTCTGCTGCTGACGGCCCAATGCCTCAAACTCGTGAACACATCCTATTGTCTCGTCAAGTTGGTGTTCCTTACATCGTTGTATTCTTGAACAAAGTAGACATGGTTGATGACGAAGAATTACTAGAATTAGTTGAAATGGAAGTTCGTGACCTATTAACAGAATACGAATTCCCTGGTGACGATGTTCCTGTAGTTGCTGGATCAGCTTTGAAAGCTCTAGAAGGCGACGCTTCATACGAAGAAAAAATTCTTGAATTAATGGCTGCAGTTGACGAATACATCCCAACTCCAGAACGTGACAACGACAAACCATTCATGATGCCAGTTGAAGACGTGTTCTCAATTACTGGACGTGGTACTGTTGCTACAGGTCGTGTTGAACGTGGACAAGTTCGCGTTGGTGACGAAGTTGAAGTTGTTGGTATTGCTGAAGAAACTTCAAAAACAACAGTTACTGGTGTTGAAATGTTCCGTAAATTGTTAGACTACGCTGAAGCTGGAGACAACATTGGTGCTTTACTACGTGGTGTTGCACGTGAAGACATCCAACGTGGACAAGTTTTAGCTAAACCAGGTACAATCACACCTCATACAAAATTCTCTGCAGAAGTATACGTGTTGACAAAAGAAGAAGGTGGACGTCATACTCCATTCTTCACTAACTACCGTCCACAATTCTACTTCCGTACAACTGACGTAACAGGTGTTGTTGAATTACCAGAAGGAACTGAAATGGTTATGCCTGGCGACAACGTAACAATGGAAGTTGAATTAATCCACCCAATCGCTATCGAAAACGGTACTAAATTCTCAATCCGTGAAGGCGGACGTACAGTTGGTGCCGGTGTCGTTACAGAAATCAAAGCTTAATTCACTTAAGTTTTAAAGTAAAGCAACATTTATTCGGACGTAATCGCTCGGAACGAAGGTCTTAGGATCTTTGTTCCGAGCTTTTTTGTTTATTGCAGGATCAGGAAAAAAGACAGGAGTATTATAAATAGAAGAAACACGAAATAAAAGAGTCAGTATTTTCTAAATGAAACTTTATGAAAACAAAATGTTTTTTACAAGAAAAAGCCTTGCTTTGTGAGTTTATATATATTATAATGACAAAGGTGCGTTTACTTTAGTGAATTGCACAGACGTAATCAGAATGATTTCGTCGGCTAAGAAACGAGAGGTTGCGACACGCCCGGACGCTTTGCCACGAACGAGCGTGACGGAAATTTTCGTGGAGCTATGTCTACTTTTCAAAATAGGCGAAGGAGGGAACAAGATGGCAAAACAAAAAATTCGTATCCGTTTAAAAGCGTATGAACACCGTATTTTAGATCAATCAGCGGATAAAATCGTGGAAACTGCAAAAAGAACTGGAGCTAGCGTGTCTGGTCCAATTCCATTACCAACTGAACGCAGTCTTTACACAATCATCCGTGCGACTCATAAATACAAAGATTCACGCGAACAATTCGAAATGCGTACACACAAACGTCTTATCGACATTGTGAACCCAACACCAAAAACTGTTGATGCTTTGATGAAGCTAGACTTACCATCTGGTGTAAACATCGAAATCAAATTATAAAACTAAAACAAAAATAATGGAGGTGTACTCATGACCAAAGGAATCTTAGGGAAAAAAGTGGGAATGACACAAATCTTCACTGAATCTGGTGAATTAATTCCAGTAACTGTTGTAGAAGCTACTCCAAACGTAGTACTACAAGTGAAAACAATGGAAACGGATGGCTACGAAGCTATTCAAGTTGGTTACCAAGATATGCGTGAAGTTTTATCAAACAAACCTGCGAAAGGTCATGTTGCAAAAGCAAACACGGCTCCTAAGCGCTTCATTCGTGAATTCAAAAATGTTGAGCTAGGAGAATATGAAGTAGGAAAAGAAATTACAGTAGATGTTTTCCAAGCAGGAGACATTATTGATGTAACAGGTACTACGAAAGGTAAAGGATTCCAAGGGGTTATCAAACGCCACGGACAAAGCCGCGGACCAATGGCTCACGGTTCTCGTTACCATCGTCGTCCTGGGTCAATGGGTCCAGTTGCACCTAACCGTGTATTTAAAAACAAACGTCTTGCTGGCCGTATGGGTGGCAACCGCGTAACTATCCAAAACTTGGAAGTTGTACGTGTCGATGCAGAAAGAAATGTTATCTTGATCAAAGGTAATGTTCCTGGAGCTAAAAAATCTTTAATTACTATCAAATCAGCTGTGAAAGCTAAATAATTGTAGGAAGAAAGGAGGAACTAAGGAATGCCGAATGTAGCATTATTCAAACAAGATGGAAGCCAAAACGGTGAAATCACACTTAACGAAGAAATCTTCGGAATTGAACCTAATGAAAGTGTTGTTTACGATGCAATCGTAATGCAACGTGCGTCATTAAGACAAGGAACACACGCGGTTAAAAACCGTAGCGCTGTTCGCGGCGGCGGACGTAAACCATGGCGTCAAAAAGGAACAGGTCGTGCACGTCAAGGATCTATCCGCTCACCACAATGGCGTGGAGGTGGCGTAGTCTTTGGACCAACACCACGTTCTTACAGCTACAAACTTCCTAAAAAAGTTCGTCGTTTAGCAATGAAATCTGTATTGTCAGAAAAAGTTGCTGAAAACAACTTGGTAGCAATCGAAGGCTTGAACTTCGACGCACCAAAAACAAAAGAATTCAAACAAGTTCTTGCTAACTTATCTATCGACTCTAAAGTATTGGTTGTTCTAGAAAAAGGTAACGACTTTGCTGCTTTATCAGCACGTAACTTACCAAACGTTTCTGTAGTAACTTCTGATAATGTGAGTGTGCTAGACGTTGTATCAAATACAAAAGTGTTAGCAACACAAACTGCTCTTACTCAAATTGAGGAGGTGCTTGCATAATGAACTTACTAGACGTAATCAAACGCCCAGTGATCACTGAAAAATCAATGCTTGCCATGGATGACAAGAAATACACTTTTGAAGTGGACACTCGCGCAAACAAAACTTTAGTAAAACAAGCGGTAGAAGCTGCTTTTGACGTTAAAGTCAAAAACGTGAACATCGTGAACGTACGTGCGAAATTCAAACGTATGGGCAAATATGCAGGATATACAAAAAAACGTCGCAAAGCGATCGTTACATTGACTGAAGATTCAAAAGAAATCCAATTATTCGAAGCTGCTGAATAAGCACTAATAGATAACTCATTAAATTAGGAGGGAAAAACGTGGCGATTAAAAAGTACAAACCTACCTCAAATGGTCGTCGTAACATGACAGGTTCTGATTTTGCTGAAATCACAACATCAACACCTGAAAAATCATTGTTACAACCATTGAAAAACCATGCTGGACGTAACAACAACGGCCGCATCACTGTACGTCATCAAGGTGGCGGACACAAACGCCAATATCGCGTGATCGACTTCAAACGTAACAAAGATAACGTTGTTGCAACTGTTCAAACGATCGAATATGATCCAAACCGTTCAGCTAACATCGCGTTAGTACACTATGAAGATGGAGTGAAAGCTTACATCTTAGCACCTAAAGGACTAGAAGTGGGTATGAAACTTGTTTCAGGTCCAGAAGCAGATATCAAAGTCGGAAATGCTCTTCCATTAGAAAACATTCCAGTTGGTACTGTTATCCACAACATTGAAATGAAACCTGGTAAAGGTGGACAATTGATCCGTTCTGCTGGTACAAGTGCTCAAGTACTTGGTAAAGAAGGCAAATACGTATTGATCCGCTTGAACTCTGGTGAAGTTCGTATGATCTTAGCTGCATGCCGTGCTACAATCGGTTCTGTAGGTAACGAACAACACGAATTAATCAACATCGGTAAAGCTGGACGCTCTCGTTGGATGCGTAAACGCCCAACTGTACGTGGTAGCGTAATGAACCCTAATGATCACCCACACGGTGGTGGTGAAGGTAAAGCTCCTATCGGACGTAAAGCACCAGTTTCTCCTTGGGGTCAACCAGCTCTTGGTTACAAAACTCGTAACAAAAAAGCTAAATCAGACAAACTTATTGTTCGTCGTCGCAAAAATAAATAATTACTTTGACCATGTGTCGCACATTTTGAGAGGAGGTTCACCATGGGTCGTAGTTTAAAGAAAGGACCTTTTGTCGATGAGCATTTAATGAAAAAAGTTGAAGCTCAAGCAGGGGTTGAAAAGAAAAAAGTTATCAAAACTTGGTCACGCCGTTCAACAGTTTTCCCAAGTTTTGTTGGATATACCATCGCAGTTTATGATGGACGTAAACATGTACCAGTTTACATCCAAGAAGACATGGTAGGACACAAATTAGGTGAATTTGCACCTACAAGAACTTATCGTGGACATGCTGCTGACGATAAGAAAACGAAACGCTAATTTGAGGGGAGGATAAATCCAAATGGCAGAACAAATCACATCAGCTAAAGCAACTGCAAAAACAGTTCGCACTTCACCTCGAAAAGCCCGTTTAGTAATTGACCTTATCAGAGGTAAAAGTGTCGCAGATGCAATTTCAATCTTGAAATTCACACCAAACAAATCTGCTGGAATCATTGAAAAAGTATTGATGTCAGCAGTTGCGAATGCAGAAAATAACTTTGACTTAGATGTTGAAAACTTGGTAGTAAGCGAAGCTTTTGTTAACGAAGGACCTACAATGAAACGTTTCCGTCCTCGTGCAAAAGGATCAGCTTCTCCAATCAACAAACGTACAAGTCATATCACGGTAGTCGTATCAGAAAAATAAGGAGGGATAATCAGTGGGTCAAAAAGTACATCCAATTGGAATGCGTGTAGGCATCATCCGCGACTGGGATGCTAAATGGTATGCTGAAAAAGAGTATGCTGAGTTCTTACACGAAGATTTAAGAATCCGTAAATTTATTTCAACTAAACTTGCTGATGCTGCTGTATCAACAGTTGAAATCGAACGCGCAACAGGTCGCGTAAACATTTCAATTCACACAGCTAAACCAGGTATGGTTATTGGTAAAGGCGGTTCTGAAGTCGAAAGCCTAAGAAAAGAATTAAACAAATTAACTGGTAAAAGAATCCATATCAATATCGTGGAAATCAAAAAACCAGATCTAGATGCAAAATTAGTAGGTGAAGGAATCGCACGTCAATTAGAAAACCGTGTTGCTTTCCGTCGCGCTCAAAAACAAGCCATCCAACGCTCAATGCGTGCTGGCGCTCAAGGGATCAAAACTCAAGTATCTGGTCGTCTAAACGGAGCAGATATCGCTCGTTCAGAAGGATACTCAGAAGGAACTGTTCCTCTTCATACTTTACGTGCGGACATTGATTACGCATGGGAAGAAGCAGATACAACATACGGAAAACTAGGAGTTAAAGTGTGGATCTATCGTGGAGAAATTCTTCCAACTAAAAAAAACACTGAGAAAGGAGGGAAATAATCATGTTAGTACCTAAACGTGTAAAACACCGTCGTGAATTCCGCGGAAAAATGCGCGGGGAAGCTAAAGGCGGAAAAGAAGTAGCATTCGGTGAATACGGTTTGCAAGCTGTTGATTCACATTGGATCACAAACCGCCAAATCGAAGCTGCTCGTATCGCAATGACTCGTTACATGAAACGTGGTGGGAAAGTATGGATTAAAATTTTCCCTCACAAATCTTATACTGCCAAAGCAATTGGGGTACGTATGGGTTCTGGTAAAGGGGCACCTGAAGGATGGGTTGCACCAGTAAAACGTGGTAAAATCATGTTTGAAATCGCAGGCGTTCCTGAAGAAGTAGCTCGTGAAGCGTTACGTCTAGCTTCTCACAAATTACCAATGAAAACTAAGATCGTAAAACGTGAGGAAATGGGTGGTGAATCGAATGAAGGTTAAAGAAATCAGAGAATTAACCACTGCCGAAATGCTTGATCAAGAAAAACAATTAAAAGAAGAATTGTTTAATCTTAGATTCCAATTAGCAACAGGTCAATTAGAAAACACTGCACGTATTAAAGAAGTACGTAAATCGATTGCACGCATCAAAACTGTGTTGCGTGAACAAGCTAAGTAATTATGGAAGGAGGCCATTAAGCGTATGACTGAAGGAAGAAATCAACGCAAAGTTTATCAAGGTCGCGTGGTTTCAGACAAAATGGATAAAACAATTACCGTTGCTGTCGAAACAAAGAAAAACCACCCTATCTATGGCAAACGCATGAACTATTCTAAGAAATACAAAGTGCATGATGAAAACAACACAGCAAAAGTTGGCGACATCGTGAGAATTATGGAAACTCGTCCATTATCAGCTACAAAACGTTTCCGTTTGTTGGAAGTAGTCGAAGAAGCAGTTATTATCTAATAACACGAGATTTTCCTATATAGATTGAATGCAAAATCTGAAAGGAGGATACACAACGTGATCCAAGCAGAAAGTCGTTTAAAAGTCGCTGATAACTCAGGCGCACGTGAAATTTTGACGATCAAAGTCCTTGGTGGATCTGGTCGTAAAACTGCTAACATCGGTGATGTGATCGTTGCTACGGTTAAACAAGCAACGCCAGGTGGGGTTGTCAAAAAAGGTGACGTCGTTAAAGCCGTTATCGTTCGAACAAAATCAGGAGCTCGTCGTACAGACGGTTCATATATTAAATTTGATGAAAATGCTGCAGTGATTATTCGTGATGATAAAAGCCCTCGTGGAACACGTATCTTTGGGCCAGTTGCACGTGAACTACGTGAAAACAACTTCATGAAGATCGTTTCACTAGCACCAGAAGTTTTATAATCTTGAGACACTTATCAAAGGAGGTGCGAAACAGTTATGTTTGTTAAAAAAGGCGATAAAGTTAAAGTTATCACTGGAAAAGACAAAAACAAAGAAGGCGTTGTACTAGCAGCGTTCCCGAAAAAAGATAAAGTTATTGTCGAAGGTGTAAATGTCGTTAAAAAACACCAAAAACCTTCTCAAGCTGCTCCTCAAGGTGGAATTGTTGAGATGGAAGCGCCAATTCATGTTTCTAACGTGATGGTGGTTGACTCTACTGGTGTAGCTGGCCGAGTTGGCTACAAAGAAGTAGACGGCAAAAAAGTCCGTGTTTCTAAAAAAACCGGTGAAGTTTTAGATAAATAAAAGTTTAAGGAAGGAGGGTCTTACTGAATGAACCGCCTAAAAGAAAAATATCTTAAAGAAGTAACTCCATCATTGATGGAAAAATTTAACTATAGCTCTGTTATGCAAACACCTAAAGTTGAAAAAATCGTCATCAACATGGGTGTTGGTGATGCGGTATCAAACGCTAAAAACTTAGATAAAGCAGTTGAAGAATTAACTTTGATCACTGGTCAAAAACCAATGATTACAAAAGCTAAAAAATCAATCGCTGGATTCCGTTTACGTGAAGGAATGCCAATTGGTGCAAAAGTTACATTGCGCGGAGAAAGAATGTACGAATTCTTAGACAAATTGGTTTCTGTTTCACTACCACGTGTACGTGACTTCCATGGTGTAAGTAAAAAAGCCTTTGACGGTCGTGGAAACTATACTTTAGGTATTAAAGAACAATTGATCTTCCCAGAAGTAGATTATGATTTAGTAGATAAAGTACGTGGTATGGACATCGTTATTGTAACAACAGCAAACTCTGATGAAGAATCTCGTGAGTTGTTGACACAATTAGGCATGCCATTCCAAAAATAATTAAAGGAGGCGAACTACGTGGCTAAAAAATCAATGATTGCTAAAAACAAACGTCCTGCAAAATTTTCAACACAAGCTTATACTCGTTGCGAACGTTGCGGACGTCCACATTCAGTTTATCGTAAGTTCCATCTTTGCCGTATTTGCTTCCGCGAACTTGCCTATAAAGGTCAAATTCCCGGCGTGAAGAAAGCTAGCTGGTAAAAAGTAAATTCGCATAAGAAGGAGGTAAAAGATCAATGGTCATGACAGATCCAATTGCAGATTTTCTAACTCGTATCCGTAACGCAAACATGGTTAAACATGAGTCTTTAGAAGTACCTGCATCAAAAATTAAACGTGACATCGCTGAAATCTTGAAACGTGAAGGTTTCGTTCGTGATGTTGAATACATCGAAGATGACAAACAAGGCGTGATCCGTGTTTTCCTAAAATTTGGTAAAAACGGCGAACGTGTTATCACAAACTTAAAACGTATCTCTAAACCAGGTTTGCGTGCTTATGTCAAAGCTGACGAAGTACCAAAAGTATTGAACGGTTTAGGTATCGCAATCATTTCGACTTCTGAAGGTGTTGTCACTGATAAAGAAGCTCGTGAAAAAAATATCGGCGGCGAAGTTATCGCTTACGTATGGTAATCAAGTAGAATCTACAAGGAGGTGTCTTTAAGTGAGCCGTATCGGAAATAAAGTCGTTGTTATCCCTGAAGGAGTAACAGTTACTCAAGACGGAAACAACGTTACAGTTAAAGGACCAAAAGGTGAATTGACTCGTACTTTTTCAGCAGATATCAAAATGAATATCGAAGGAAACGAAGTAACTTTCACTCGTCCAAACGACAGTAAAGAAATGAAAACAATTCATGGAACAACTCGTGCGAACTTCAACAACATGGTTGTAGGTGTCAGCGAAGGTTTCCAAAAAGCGTTAGAACTAATCGGGGTTGGGTACCGTGCACAATTACAAGGATCAAAACTTGTATTGAACGTTGGTTACTCACATCCAGTAGAAATCACACCACCAGCTGGAGTAACTGTTGAAGTACCAGCTAACACACAAGTAATTGTTAAAGGTGCGAACAAAGAAGAAGTTGGCGAATTAGCTGCAAACATTCGTGGAACTCGTCCTCCAGAACCTTATAAAGGTAAAGGTATTCGTTATGTTGGCGAATATGTACGCCGTAAAGAAGGTAAAACTGGTAAATAATCGTTTAGAAAAATTGCATAGAAGCCAGCAGCAGGAAAAAGGCATTTGGCTGAAGTTTACCTTCAAAAAAATACATTTTTACTTGTGCCGCAGCTTCTATTTTTCGAAACGTATTTACTGCTTGAAATAGTAGTACAATAAAAATAAAGAGGTGACAATTGTGATTACAAAACCAGATAAGAACAAAACACGTCAAAAGAGACATCGTCGTGTACGTAACAATATCTCTGGTACTGCTGAGCGCCCACGCTTGAACGTTTTTCGTTCTAACAAAAACATCTACGCTCAAATTATTGATGACGTAGCGGGTGTAACGCTAGCAAGTGCCTCTACCTTGGATAAAGAAATTTCAGGTGGAACAAAAACAGAAGCAGCACAAGCTGTCGGTAAACTAGTTGCTGAACGTGCAGCTGAAAAAGGCATTAAAGTAGTAGTCTTTGACCGTGGTGGATACCTTTACCATGGCCGTGTGCAAGCTTTAGCTGAAGCTGCTCGCGAAAATGGACTAGAATTTTAGAAGAAGGAGGAATACCATTCATGGTTTATATCGATCCAAAACATTTGGAATTAGAAGACCGCGTTGTTGCAATTAACCGTGTAACAAAAGTTGTTAAAGGTGGACGTCGTCTACGTTTTGCTGCTTTAGTTGTTGTCGGTGACAAAAACGGACACGTAGGATTTGGTACAGGTAAAGCTCAAGAAGTTCCTGAAGCAATCCGTAAAGCAATTGAAGATGCGAAGAAAAACTTAGTTGAAGTACCTATGGTTGGTTCAACAATCCCACACGAAGTAATCGGTGCTTTTAGTGGTGGTAGAATCCTAATGAAACCTGCTGTAGAAGGTTCTGGGGTTGCTGCTGGTGGACCAGTTCGTGCCGTATTAGAATTAGCTGGGGTAGCAGATATCACTTCTAAATCTTTAGGCTCAAATACACCAATCAACGTTGTTCGCGCAACAGTTGAAGGTTTGAAACAATTGAAACGTGCAGAAGAAGTTGCAGAACTTCGCGGCAAATCAGTTGAAGAATTAATCGGATAAGGAGGACAACAATAATGGCTGAATTAAAAGTTACTTTAAAACGCAGTATTATCGGACGTCCTCAAAACCAACGCGATACAGTTAAAGCGTTAGGTCTTACAAAGATTAACAGTTCAGTGGTTAAGCCTTCTAATGAAGCAATTAAAGGCATGATCAATACTGTTTCTCACCTAGTGGACGTTGAAGAAATTTAATTTAGAAAAATCATAACTAGAACATTAAGGAGGTGCCAAACCTATGAAACTTCATGAATTAAAACCTGCTGAAGGTTCACGCCAAGTACGTAACCGTGTTGGTCGTGGTACTTCATCTGGTAACGGAAAAACTGCCGGACGCGGACAAAAAGGACAAAAAGCTCGTTCAGGCGGCGGTGTGCGTTTAGGATTTGAAGGGGGACAAACACCATTGTTCCGTCGTTTACCAAAACGAGGATTCACAAACGTGAACCGTAAAGACTATGCAGTCATTAATCTTGATGTATTGAACCGCTTTGAAGACGGAGCTGAAGTAACTCCTGTTGCTTTAGTTGAAGCTGGAATCGTGAAAAACGAAAAAGCTGGAATCAAAGTATTAGCTAATGGGGAACTAAACAAGAAATTAACTGTGAAAGCAGCAAAATTCTCTAAAGCAGCTCAAGAAGCAATTGAAGCGGCTGGTGGATCAATCGAGGTGATCTAATGTTTAGACTATTAAAAGATGCTTTTAAAGTAAAAGACATTAGATCGAAAATCCTATTTACTGTATTTGTGTTGTTTGTATTTCGCCTAGGTGCACATATTACTGTACCAGGCGTAAATGCTGCTTCATTGCAAAACCTTTCTTCTTTGCCATTTTTCAACATGTTGAACTTGGTAAGTGGTAGTGCGATGCAAAACTTTTCCATTTTCTCAATGGGGGTTTCACCATACATTACTGCTTCTATCGTCATTCAGCTTCTTCAAATGGACATCGTGCCTCGATTTGTTGAATGGTCGAAACAAGGGGAAGTTGGTCGTAAAAAACTGAATCAAGCGACTCGATATCTGACATTAGTATTGGCATTTATCCAATCTGTCGGTATCACTGCTGGATTCAATCAATACGCTCAATTAGGTTTCGTGAATAATCCTAACGTAGCAACTTACGTAACGATCGGTTTGATTCTAACAGCCGGTACGATGTTTGTTACTTGGCTAGGAGAACAGATCACAGAAAAAGGTATCGGAAATGGCGTATCAATGATCATTTTTGCAGGTATCATTTCTAGATTGCCTGAAAGTATCAGAGAAATTTATGAAGATTACTTTATAAATATTGATCCTTCAGACATATGGAAATCTGCTATTTTTGTGGCCATTTTACTAGTAGCGGTCTTGTTGATCGTGACATTCGTAACATTTTTCCAACAAGCTGAACGCAAGATCCCGATCCAATATACGAAACGCGTAGCTGGCGCGCCTACAAGCAGCTATCTGCCGTTGAAAGTAAATGCAGCTGGAGTTATTCCAGTTATCTTTGCTAGTTCGTTTATTGCTACGCCAAATGCTGTTTTACAAGCATTGAGCGGTAGATTCGGTTCTGAAAACTGGTACAAAGTGATGATGGAGATCTTTAACTATAATACAGCACCTGGTGCTACGATTTATACGATTCTGATCGTTGCCTTCACTTTCTTCTACGCCTTTGTTCAAGTAAACCCTGAGAAATTAGCGGAAAACTTGCAAAAGCAAGGAAGTTATATACCAAGCGTACGCCCTGGTAAGGGGACTGAAGAGTATGTCTCAAGATTACTGATGCGTTTAAGTACAGTTGGTGCAGTCTTCCTTGGTTTAGTGGCATTGCTTCCAATCATTGCTCAAATGGTTTGGGATCTTCCACAATCAATCGGATTAGGCGGTACAAGCTTACTGATCGTTATCGGTGTAGCTTTAGAAACTGCGAAACAGTTAGAAGGCTTAATGCTGAAACGTAAATATGTTGGATTCATTGAGTAAGAAAGCGTGTTGAGGTTTCCCCTCAACACACGTTCTCACACATTTATTAGGAGGGAAAACAATGAACCTCATTTTAATGGGGCTGCCAGGCGCAGGTAAAGGAACACAAGCTGAAAAAATCATTGATGCTTATGGTATTCCGCACATCTCAACAGGAGATATGTTCCGCGCAGCGATGCAAAACGAAACAGCTCTTGGCCTGGAAGCAAAGTCTTATATGGATAAAGGTGCATTAGTTCCTGATGAAGTAACAAATGGAATCGTGAAAGAGCGACTAGCTGAACCAGATACAGAGAAAGGCTTCTTATTAGATGGCTTTCCACGTACGCTAGATCAAGCAAAAGCTCTGGACGCAATGCTAAAAGATTTGAATAAAAAAATTGATGCTGTCATCGATATCCATGTTGGTGAAGAAATCTTGGTCGAACGTCTAGCCGGCCGATTTATCTGCAGCAATTGTGGAGCAACTTACCATAAAATTTTCAACCCTACAAAAGTTGAAGACACATGTGATCGTTGCGGTGGGCATGAATTCTATCAAAGAGAAGATGATAAACCTGAGACGGTTAAAAATCGTCTGGCTATCAACATCAAAAATAGTGAACCAATCTTGGCTTATTATAAAGAACAAGGTTTGCTAAACACTATTGATGGTGCTCGTGAAATCGATGCTGTATTTGCAGATGTACAAAAAATCATTGAAAAATAGCACGATTGCCCGTAGCCGACTTGCATTATGCAGTTACTCTTGTCAAGTTCAATAAATTATGATAGAATATGTCAGTCCGACTTCTAGAGAATCCTCTAGATGATCCATTTTGAGAATTTTGAGGTGGGAACTGCAGTTTCCGCCATTTTATCGTGTGAAAATGCGAAACAAGTACAAGGAGGTACTGTGCGTGGCAAAAGAAGATATGATTGAAGTCGAAGGTACAGTCGTCGAAACTTTGCCGAATGCAATGTTTAAAGTTGAACTAGAAAACGGACACCAAGTTCTTGCTACTGTTTCAGGTAAAATTCGTATGCATTACATCCGTATCTTACCTGGTGACAAAGTAACGGTTGAATTGTCTCCATACGATCTTAACCGTGGCCGTATTACTTATCGCTTTAAATAATTGTACTCCGTAAAACTACAGGAGGTATTATCATGAAAGTAAGACCATCAGTAAAACCAATGTGCGAACATTGTAAAGTAATTCGTCGTAAAGGACGCGTTATGGTGATTTGCCCAGCAAATCCAAAACATAAACAACGTCAAGGATAATTGGAGGTGCTATAAATATGGCTCGTATTGCAGGAGTAGATATTCCTCGTGATAAACGTGTAGTAGTTTCACTTACTTATATCTATGGTATTGGTAACACTACTGCTAAAAAGATCTTAGCTGATGCTGGTGTATCTGAAGATGTTCGCGTTCGTGAATTAACGAATGAACAAACAGATGCTATCCGTGCAGAAGTAGATAAATTAAAAGTTGAAGGGGATCTTCGTCGTGAAGTGAACTTGAACATCAAACGTTTGATGGAAATCGGTTCTTACCGTGGAATCCGTCATCGCCGTGGATTGCCTGTTCGTGGACAAAACACGAAAAACAATGCACGTACTCGTAAAGGCCCAGCTCGCGCTATCGCTGGCAAGAAAAAATAATTCTTAAGTGAAGGAGGTTAAAACTTCATGGCAGCAAAAAAAGTGAATCGTAAACGCCGTGTGAAGAAGAATATAGAAGCAGGTATTGCACATATCCATTCTACATTCAATAACACTATCATCATGATCACTGATACTCACGGAAATGCATTAGCGTGGTCATCAGCTGGTTCATTAGGTTTCAAAGGAAGCAAAAAATCAACTCCTTTTGCCGCTCAAATGGCAGCAGAAACTGCTACAAAAGCAGCAATGGAACACGGATTAAAGACTGTTGAAGTAACAGTTAAAGGACCTGGTTCTGGACGTGAAGCAGCAATTCGTTCATTACAAGCTACAGGTTTAGAAGTGACTGCAATTCGTGACGTGACTCCAGTTCCTCATAATGGTGCCCGCCCTCCAAAACGCCGTCGTGTTTAATGAGTGCCGCTCATTTTGAGTTTTATCAGTAACGTCATTGAACAAGACACTTTTCGTTTTGAAAGGGGTAAAGATAAGAATGATTGAGTTCGAAAAACCAAGAATCGCAAAAATTGATGAAGAAAAAGATTATGGCAAGTTCATCGTTGAACCTCTTGAAAGAGGGTATGGGACTACTTTAGGGAATTCCCTACGTCGTATTTTATTATCTTCTTTGCCAGGTGCTGCCATCACTAATATTCAAATCGATGGTGTACTGCATGAATTCTCTACCATCAAAGGTGTTAGAGAAGACGTCACTCAAATCATCTTGAACATTAAAGGCTTAGCGCTGAAAATGTATGGCCAAGAAGAAAAAACCCTTGAAATCGATATTACCGGACCTGCTACAGTAACTGCTGGCGATATTATCGTTGATAGTGATGTAGAAATTCTTAACAAAGATATGTACATCTGTAGTGTCTCTGAAGGAGCTACGTTCCATGCTCGCTTAACAGTGAAACCTGGACGTGGTTATGTTCAAGCAGATGAAAATAAAAAAGAAGATATGCCAATTGGCGTTCTTCCAGTCGATTCAATCTACACACCTGTTCGTCGTGTGAACTATCAAGTTGAGAACACACGTGTTGGACACCGTGAAGATTTTGATAAATTGACGATGGAGATTTGGACAGATGGTTCAATTGAACCGTTGGAAGCAATGAGTTTGTCTGCGAAAATTATGACTGAACATTTGGATATTTTTGTGAACTTAACTGATGAAGCAAAAAATGCTGAAATCATGGTCGAAAAAGAAGAAACACAAAAAGAAAAAATGTTGGAAATGACGATCGAAGAGTTAGACTTGTCTGTTCGCTCTTACAATTGTTTGAAACGTGCAGGAATCAATACTGTACAAGAACTTACAAATAAATCTGAGCCTGAAATGATCAAAGTCCGTAACTTAGGACGTAAATCATTAGAAGAAGTTAAAGCAAAATTGCACGACTTAGGTTTAGGTTTACGTAAAGAAGATTAAAACCTTTTACGAAGGAGGGAAACCAACGTGAGTTATCGTAAACTAGGACGCACATCTAGCCAACGTAAAGCGATGTTGCGTGATTTAACAACTGATTTATTAATCAACGAACGTATTGTGACTACTGAAGCTCGTGCGAAAGAAGTTCGCTCAACTGCAGAAAAAATGATCACTTTAGGTAAACGCGGAGATTTGCATGCACGTCGTCAAGCTGCGGCTTTCGTACGTAATGAAGTTGCCAGCGTGCGTGAAGAAAATGAGGACATCGTCATTGAATCAGCTTTACAAAAACTGTTCAACGATATTGCACCTCGTTACGCAGAACGTCAAGGCGGATACACACGCATTTTGAAGACAGAACCAAGACGCGGTGATGGTGCACCAATGGTTGTCTTAGAACTTGTCTAAAATCACACTAATAACATCACTTTATAGATGATTCTTTTAGAGTGTTATGATGTTGGAAGATATTTTTCCGAGTCTAGCTCAGCGCTGCTCCTCAAGCGAATATCGCTTGGGGAGTAAGCACTCATCATAAAGTGTTTTTTTATACCTTCAATTACCTGTCATGACAGATATGTTTGAAGGCATAAAAAAACATTTTAAGCGAGAAATAATTGAAAATTTTGTCTTTTTTTGATAGTGTTAGTAGGAACTTTAGGATGAAGAAGGAGTAATCATGGAGCCAATTATTGAATTAGAAAAGATAAATTATAAATACCAGCCAGATGATCTTCGCCCCGCATTGAAAGATGTCTCCTTTACAATTGATAAAGGTGAGTGGATCGCTATTATTGGACACAATGGTTCAGGAAAATCGACACTTGCCAAAACGATCAATGGATTGCTTCTGCCAGAATCAGGGATCGTGAAAGTGGGAAATCAAATATTGGATGAAGAAAATATTTGGACGATCCGACAGATGGTTGGAATGGTTTTTCAAAATCCAGACAATCAGTTTGTTGGTTCGACAGTAGAAGATGACGTTGCTTTTGGTCTTGAAAATCAAGGGATTCCCAGAGAAGAAATGCTAGTGCGTGTGAAAGATGCACTTGAGAAAGTTAGAATGGCTGAGTTTGCTTCACGCGAGCCTGCTCGTTTATCAGGAGGGCAAAAACAACGTGTTGCCATTGCCGGCGTGGTTGCCTTACGACCTGATATCATTATTTTAGATGAAGCAACCAGTATGCTAGATCCAGAAGGTCGTGAAGAAGTGATCTCTACGATCAAGAAGATCAAAGAAGAAAGTCAATTGACCGTTATATCTATCACTCATGATATTGATGAAGCAGCTAATGCCAATCGGATACTAGTGATGAGACAAGGCGAACTTGTCCGTGAAGGTACACCAAAAGAAATTTTTTCTGCTGGTCCTGAACTGATCGACTTAGGTCTAGATCTACCATTTCCTGAAAAACTGAAGAGCGCACTGAAAGAACGTGGGGTTGATGTGCCCAGTGAATATATGACAGAAGAAAGGATGGTGGATTGGTTATGGACATCCGTTTTGAACAAGTAGACTTCACTTATCAGCCGAATACACCATTTGAACAAAGAGCCTTATTTGACATCAATATGACGATCAAAGAAAACAGTTATACTGCATTAGTAGGGCATACCGGAAGCGGGAAATCAACCTTACTTCAGCATTTGAATGCGCTTGTTAAGCCAACAAGCGGTACAGTCCATATTGGAGAACGAGATATTCAGCCGGATACGGATAATAAGAATTTAAAGCCCATCCGAAAAAAAGTTGGCATCGTCTTTCAGTTTCCAGAAGCACAGCTATTCGAAGAAACGGTAGCAAAAGACATTGCTTTCGGTCCTAAAAACTTTGGTGTCAGCGAAGAAGAAGCACTAGTCCTAGCAAAAGAAACATTAGAACAAGTTGGGCTGGATGAAAGCTATTTGGAACGTTCGCCATTTGAACTTTCAGGAGGGCAAATGCGTAGAGTAGCAATCGCTGGTGTGCTTGCCATGAGGCCGGAAGTACTTGTATTGGATGAACCAACGGCAGGACTTGATCCCCAGGGTAGAAAAGAAATGATGGAGATGTTTTGGCGTCTTCATAAGGAACAGCAGATCACTATTGTATTAGTTACGCATTTAATGGATGATGTAGCCAATTTTGCAGATTATGTCTATGTGCTGGAAAAGGGACGAATTGTTAATAGCGGGGAGCCGCAAGAGGTCTTTCAAAACATTGAATGGCTAAAAGAAAAACAACTAGGCGTACCTACTGCCACCGAGTTTGCAGAAGAATTAATGGCTAAAGGGATGAACTTTGCTACCTTGCCTTTGACAGCTGAAGAATTAGCAGACGCTATCGTCCATTATGCTGGAGGAAATGCCCATGATGAATAAATTGATATTTGGTCGTTATATGCCTGGAGATTCCTTGATCCATCGATTGGATCCCCGAGCTAAATTATTAGCCAGTTTTTATTTTATCGGAATCATTTTTTTAGCAAATAATTGGGAAACGTACCTTTTGTTGGCATTTTTCACATTACTTTCTGTCTTCTTGTCAAAAGTAGATTTGAAATTTTTTATCCGAGGCATTCGCCCATTGATCTGGCTAATCCTCTTCACTGTAGCATTGCAGGTCTTGTTTACAAGTGGCGGAGAAACTTATTGGAGTTGGGGTGTTTTCCATATCACTGAATTTGGTGTGATGAACGGCCTCTTTATTTTCTGTCGATTCGTGTTGATCATTTTTATGTCGACTCTACTCACGCTTACTACACCGCCTTTGGAATTATCGGATGCGATTGAGTACTTGCTTCGTCCATTGAAAGCCGTACGGTTCCCAGTCCACGAAATTTCATTGATGCTGTCGATTGCTCTTCGTTTTGTGCCTACATTGATGGACGAAACAGAAAAGATCATGAACGCTCAGCGCGCTCGCGGTGTTGATTTTGGTGAAGGAAACCTAGTTCAGAAAATGAAAGCAGTCATTCCTTTGCTGATTCCTTTATTTGTCAGCAGCTTCAACCGTGCGGAAGATCTTGCGACTGCTATGGAAGCAAGAGGCTACAAAGGTGGGGAAGGAAGAACGAAATATCGTGTATTGCATTGGCATAATAGAGACACGATGGTTATCATTGCTTTTGTATTATTAACTGTGCTACTGATCTTTTTAAGAGGATAAACGTTCAGTGGGCCGCTATCTATTCTTTTCTTGCTGATCTGTTTGCAAGAAAGGATGCGAGCAGTGTATGACAAGAAATATTAGGGTCTGTGGCAGACTAAGGTCACAGGCCTCTTTCTTTTATCTGAAAAGAAAGAACGAAAAAATTTTATAAAAAAATCATTATTCCAGATAACCTTTTAGGAACAAAGGAGAGAAAAACATGGTACGTTACAAAGCAATCATTGCGTACGACGGAACAAATTTTAATGGATTCCAAAAACAGCCAAATGGGCGTACTGTTCAAGAAGAAGTAGAAAAAACATTACAAAAAATGGCAAATGGAAAAGAAATCACGGTCTTTGGTTCGGGAAGGACAGATGCCGGAGTACATGCGATCGGGCAAGTAATCCATTTTGATTATCCAGAGGAGCGTCCGTTAGAACGAATGCGTTTCGCGCTAGATACCCAGTCACCAGAGGATATTGCTGTAAGACAAGTAGAAGTTGTTTCAGAAGACTTCCACGCAAGATATTTGGTCACAGAAAAGACGTATCAATTTCGAGTGGATATAGGGAAACCACGCAGTCCTTTTCGACGCCATTATGCAAGTTATTTTCCTTACCCTCTTGATTTGGAAAAAATTCAGCGGGCACTTCCTGATTTATTAGGGACTCACGATTTCACCTCTTTTTGTGCATCAGGAAGCTCGATAGAGGATAAAGTACGTACGATCTACGAGGCTAAGATGGAGGTAAATGAAACAAAAGACGAATTGTTGTTTACATTTAGGGGAAATGGCTTCTTGTATAAGATGATACGGATCTTAGTAGGAACGCTTTTGAAAATTGGAAATGGCCGATTGCCTGAAGATAGTATCCCAGCGATTATTGCGAAAAAAGATCGTAATGCAGCAGGACCTACAGCACACCCTGAAGGACTTTATTTGTATGAAGTGAAATATGAATAAGAGGTTATGATAGAAGTGGTCAGCTTCAAGAAATAAGAAGGAATTTACGAAAATTACTTCTCAAAATTTTGCAAAATTTCGGCTTATTTTCGAAGGAGCTACTTCTGGAACACCGTGAATCAGAGGTTGTGAAAAAGCTGTCCTGCATCAAGTAATAAGAACAGCCAAACAAAAATAGCTTCTCATATTTTTCGTTTGGCTGGGCTTATTGCCGCAGATGCAAGCTTTTGAACACCGTTTAAGGAAGAGGTCGTGAAATCAGCGTTTTGACCTGAGTATTAGAGAAACAAACGGGAAAATAGCTCCTCATATTTTGCCGTTTGTTGAGCTAATACCGAAGGTCAGCTGATTGAACACCGTTTAAGAAAGAGGTCGTGAGCCTGTCATTTAACTCTGAGTCACAAAGAGCAATTTCAAAAAACAGCTTCTCATCTTTGATGAATATCGCGACTTGTGAACGAAGCATGGATAAGTGAACCTTCTTTTTTCCATGCTACTTTTTTTGTAACCAAAAAACGATGGAACGTTGTTTTGATTGCCCTTAATGAGGACAGTCGGAACAGGTTTGTCATTATTATATTTAAATGGCACAAATTTTTCTAATTATTTGTCATTTAGCGCTGAAAATTTTTGCTATTTATCTAAAAAAGTGATAACTACTTAAGATGAAGCAGAATATTTACGCCATACGGCATACAACCGCGAAGAATATAAAAAAAAGAAAACGATTGAACGCGTTTTTGCAGTCGCAAAGGAAAAGCATGGAATGCGCTACATCAAGTATCGAGACTTGGAAAACAATCAGGTGTATACGCTGATTGTTTTTGCTGCAATGAATCTGAAAAAGTTGTCCACTTGGCAGTTGGAACATATGTCTTCATATCTTTTATTATACAAAAATAGCAAAAGCACCAGTCTACACTCTTAGTAAAGAGGAAACTGATCCTTTTGTCTACATTCTTAAAGTACTTAAACTAAGTACTTTATTTTACTCTTTAGGATTGATACAGTAGCATCTATCCCTTTATTAATAATCTTTTATTTTTTTAAATAAAGATGTTGTCTCCATCTTCAGGCACTAAAACTTTTTCGGAAATTCCTTTTTCTTTATTGAAAGACTTTAATTCTTCTCTTGACAGTCCCCAATGGTTTACAGCTTCCATATGAACGGCAATAATTGTGGAATCTGGTATTGCTTTATGCAATTCATATAAATCGTCTTTCCCCATAATAAGAGATTCTCCAACTAAAAAATGATTATCTCCAGCATTTGCTACTATGATTTCTGGCTTATACTGATCAATAGTTTGTTTAACAGCTTCATACCAAACTGTATCTCCTGTAAAGTATAGTGTCTTCTCAGTCGAATGTTTGAAAACAATACCGCAAACATTACCTACATAATTCAAGATTTCTCCTCTGCCATGTTTGCCTTTTGTTTTAACCAATTGTATAGATTCAAAAACTGTGTCTTCTCGTAGTACCTCCACATTTTTAAAACCATATAGTCGAATTTCATTCGCATCATTTTCATCTTGCACAAATAATTTTATTTCTTTAGGTAGGACCTCTTTCGCTATATCGTCCCAATGATCTAGATGTAAATGTGTTACAATAACAGCATCAATACCGTTGATAATATCTTCGACTGGCATTGGCAAATCAACTAGAGGATTCATTTGATCTTTTCTTGGTGATGGAAAAGGACCTTTCGAAATAAATGGTGGAAGTGTTCCTTTTTCCGCTAACATTGGATCAATTAAAAATTTTTTACCTCCATAGTCTAAGATAGCTGTTGCATTACGAATGTGATGTATATTCATAAACGTTGTCTCCTTTTTGTTGATATGAAATATTTTTAGTATAATTCAATTCCATACAATAAATAAACCGAACAAAAAAAGTCTTTTACTATTTTTACTTAATTTATGAAAGGTTGTTTACCATGTTAGACCAAACAGATATAAATATCATTGAGGAACTATCAAAAAATAGTCGAATCACAATGAAAGAACTTGGAGAAAAAGTACATTTGACTGGACCCGCTGTCTCGGCGAGAGTGACAAAACTAGAGGAAAGTGGAGTTATTGAAAATTATACAGTAAAATTAAATATGGAAAAGCTAGGGTTTTCGATTCACGCTTTTTTAATTATAATTACGCAAAATTTAAATCATAAACCCTATTTATCATTTATTAAAAATCATGAAAAATTCTTGATTAGAAATTATAAGATTAGTGGAGGGGGCTGTTATCTTTTGGAATGTAGATTTACTTCAAAAAAATCAATGAACAGCTTTTTGGAACAGCTTAATGAATATGCGAATTATAAATTATCTATTGTTATAGATTAATAATAAAACTAGCAGATGGTAAAAATACTAATATGCGAGACACACATTCAACCATAACTATATAACTTATCAATTTATATAACTTATCAATTTAAAACTAAACTGATGGAAACAAGTAAGGCAAAAACATTTATATTTTGCCCTACTTATTTTTTTAATTAAATTCATTGATGATTCATATTTAGAAAATTCTATGAAGGCCAAATGAGTATCCTGTCACTTTTTTAGATAAATAGCAAAAATTTTCAGCGTTAAATGACAAATAATTAGAAATATTTGTGCCATTTAAATATAAAAATGACATCCAAGTATATCATGAACGCACAAAAAGTCCAACAGGGTATACCCTGTTGGACTAAATAAATGTCAAATTCCGTTCTCAACTGTGCATATTCATTCTATGTCCCATTTACCCCATTATCCTCCTGAATACTCATTCCAATGTTAGTTAATTTTTCTAATTCTTCTACGCTTAGATAAGCGCCATATTTTACAATTTCCTCATCAATGACAATAATCGGTAAACTTTTCAAATCTTTTGTCTGCAACAAGTTAAGAATTTTAGGGTTGCTAATAAAAGGCAAGATAGAGTCACTTAAAAAATATAAATTTGTTTCTATCTGTTTATTCTTAATCCGATTATAAAACTCTTTTAGCATCGTATCCTCATGTAATGATTGAAAAACGAAGAGTCCTTCATCATCACTTCTATTTAAGACATAGTAAGAAATTATCATTTTCCTATTGTCAATCCTCCCGCAGTGCAAGAGACTGACCCTACACCAAATGTATTATAAACTTGCATAGCTAATTTTACACTGTAATATTGTCTTTTCCAAGTAAATGTAAAATACATTCCTCCACCATAACCATAAGAATTAGCTAGATTTACTGTTTGAGTATATGATTTTGCACTACCTAAACTCAAGCGTGTAGAAATACGATACATCGCCGAATTGGGACTTGTTATAATATATTCTGTCCGCCCCTGCGTATTAGTAATTTTTTTAGTAGATGCGGTTAACCGCAATACATTTGCAGAAAAACGTGTTTTCGGATCTTGAGGCTCTATCTTTTGAGTGTAAAAAGTATCTTTATCACTAAATCCTTTGGATTTGAAGTAACTTTGTTCTTCTGGTGTTAATTGACTAAAAGTTTTTGCCATTTCACTTGTTTGTTCAACCATCGTGCTAGCTTTAACTATATTTCCAGAAGTCCCAATACCAATAAAACCAAATAACAGAATAAAAAGTGCGCTAAATAATTTTTTCATAGTAATCACTTCCTAATTCATTAAATTTTGAGGAAAACGCTTTCTCAATCTCGATTATACATCTCCTTTTAAAAATGTACACCGTTATTTTTTGAATATTCAGACTTTTTCTTGTTCTTGATAAATGCAACAGATGAAATATTAAGTGTAAATAAAGTTTTTTATACTGTACCAGCTGAAAAGATGTCTCGTGTCAGTTCGGATATTAACACAATAACTAGTAGAATAGGTCTGACTAAAGCAATGCATATGGTACTAAAATACAATCAAGAAGATCCTCCTGTGCCTAAAACCTATGAAGCAATTGACTTAATTATTGTCGATGAAATTGATCGTTTAAAGCTTCAGCATTTAGAACAGCTAAGAGATATTTACGATAGAAATGATCTGGCAATGGTTCTTATCGGTATGCCTGGTATTGAAAAAAGATTGTCTCGTTATCCGCAGCTTTACTCTCGCATAGGATTTGCACATGAATTTGATAACCTTAGTAAGGACGAAACACATCATATTTTGGAATACAAATGGGCAGATTTAGGAATTGATATCAAGCTAGAAGATTTTTCTGATTATGAGGCTATCACAACTATCATTAAGATCACAAAAGGAAATTTTAGGCTTATTCATCGTTTATTTGCGCAGATTGATCGGATTTTAAGAATCAATCAAATGGATAAGATCACTGTAGAAGTTGTCGAAGCAGCAAGAGATAGTTTAGTCATAGGTATATAAAAAACCACCAAAAATCAGGTGGTTTTTGTCATTTAAAGATTGAAATTTTTGCCATTTAAATAGAAGAGTGACACAGATTCCATCGTTTCTTTATTTTCTTCGTCTTCTTCTGTGTGTATTTCGCGGTTTTTCTTCTATTGCTGGATCAATCGTGCCATAAAAGGGGCGATTGCGGTCAAGGTACCAGACATAAAGAATAAACAATGCAATACATAGGACAAAAAGGATTGCACCTATCGTAAATCCTTCAGGCAAGTAACTGAAAGTGACAGTATGTTTACCTGCTGGAACTTTTATCATCAAGAATGCGTCTTTGAAATTGCTGACCTTGACTGGTTTCCCATCAATTTTAGCTTTCCATCCTTTGTCATAAGGAATAGTTGTCACCAACATGGAATCTTCAGCGGTATTTACAGTCCCAGAAGCTTTTCTGCCAGTGGCTTCCATTTCGACACCTTTTTCTTTGATCTGATTCATTGCGGCTTGATAGGCTACAACATCTAGACCAACGACTTTAGGCTCCATGAAACTTACTTCTTTCGTTCCATAAAAACTTGCAGTAAATGTCACTGTTGTCTCTTGAGGATAATAGCCAAGATCATAGTATTGACCAGAAATGTTGATTTGCGTTTTTCGCGATGTACCATTGACAGTGATCGTCGCACTAGAACTTTCTAATTGTGCAAAATTGGTTGGGAACAAACTTAAGTAAGCTTGTGTATTTGCAGGCACATGGACTTCCCAAGTGAGCTCTTTTGGCTGGTTATCTGCTGTTTCTGAGTAAGTGACGCCAGTCGTTGTCTTTGTGATCGTCGTATTCAACTGATTCTTCAAAGTAGGTGTATAGAATGTAAAATACTGTTCATTTAAACCAGACAATGTATTGATCAAGTTTGTCTGACTGGTCAAATTATCTGTCACTGGCTGCTCAACATCATTAACGGACAACGGTGCAGTAAATGCTAGTGGCAATGCATTGACATTCTGATACAGTGTATAGTCGCCGCTTTGACCAGCTTGGCGGAAGCCATATTTACTGAACGTGCTTTCGTTTTTAGAAATGTTATATTTGATTCCTGTAAACCCATCCATCAGCAAAGTATTATTGTTATAACGGATATTCAAATTTGTCCCTCTTGAACGGAAACCTAATTTATCCAGGTAAGAGGAAGAATTACGATTTCTTATAGAAGAAAACAAACTGATACCACTGTAACCGTAGTTGATCGAATCGTTTGCAGATACTGGATCCAGATTTTCCAAGCGGTAAAACGAGTCGGAATCTTTTTTTGTTTCATTTACAAGAGCTTTCAAGTCAGGATAAGGATCAGTATATAAACTGCGGGAAGCATAATTCCAATCATCAAGAATGCCATGGATCATACTGTTTGTATTGACCAGTGCTTCAGCAGACATGATCAATAATAACAATATACTCAGATGATTGAATGAAAGTTTTTTATGCTGATAAAATCCCACAGCAAAAGCATAAATCCCTAAGAAAACCACTGTCAATACAAAGGAAGTCATCGTCACATAGGTGTAGCTTCCTTCAGGTTTGATGCCCCATGCCACCGCAAAGAGAGCAGCTACGACCAAAATGATTCCTAACAACAGCCCACGATCGTCTTGTTCTATCTTTTCCCATCCTTTTCCTGCAAGCAGGAGCACTAAGAAAGAGAACAGATAGGCATAACGGAATAAAAACATATTCGGTGCATGCATACCATGCCAGAACAAATTCAATGGAACAAGATAAAAACTTGCGATAAGTATGGCGAAAAGACTGCCGTACAAAAATTTATTTTTCAACGGTACTTTCCGACTGGCAAAATAAAACAGACAGAGGACTAACGGGAGCAGACCTGCGTAAACGAACGGAATCGATCCGTATTTTGTCGTGTCATAAACACCAATCATATTTTTCATGATTAGATCCAGATAAGAAGTCGCTTCTGTTTTCAACGTAGTGATCTGACTCAGTGCCTCGCCATTTGACCGAAGATCCAGCACTGCTGGCAATACAATGATCATTGAAGCGCCGCCTGCCAGTAAAGAAGTGATACCATAAGGAACAATCGTTTTTTTATATTCTGACCAGTTTGTCAATAGACGGGCGATAAAATATAAGAAAGAAAAGACGCCAATCATAAAACCCATATAAAAACTGGATAAAAACAAGAGTAAATAACTGATAAATAAAAGTTTCGGCCGTTTAAGATCCATAACACGATGAATCCCCAAAATCACTAATGGAAGATAAACAAATGCATCCAGCCACATGATGATCTCCGAATGTGCAGTGATAAATGAGATCAATGCGTAACTGACGCTAAGTGCAACATGCCCCCAGCGAGGAATCTTGAACGTACGTGCAAGAAACCAAAAAGCCAATCCGGCACAGCCGACCTTAAGCAAAGTCAGAACGTACAGTGCATCTGGCATCATCTGGTTTGGAAAAAAGAACACCAGTGGCGTGAAGATCCCGCCTAGATAGTAAGAAATTAAAGATAAATAATTCAATCCTAGAGAAGCATTCCATGTATAAAAAATACTTTGCTTTCCAAGAAGAACATTTCGGAAGCTGGCATGAAAATTAGAAAACTGTGAAAAGGCATCACTTGCCAAAATACTTCTGCTGCTTCCAGGATAGATTCCGATACTTAGATAAACAAGTGCTAAAATCAAAAACGGAATCAGGAAACTAGCTGCTGCGTAGCGTCCGTTTTCTCTAAAGAATGACTTTAAATTTTTTTTCATATTTATTTTCCACCAAATTTCTATGAAGTTGTATTCAGTTTATCATATCCTTGTTTTTCTCTGCTTAAAAAGAGTCTAGTTTTCACAAAAAAATAAAATTTAGAATAAATAACTTCATAATTTGTTCGTATAACAAAAATAAACGCAAAAAAAGGGTAGGAATCAAAAGTCCCACCCTTAAAAATTTTTATTAAATAAAAAACCGTTCACTATCTGAACGGTCCAAGTATCATTCAATTAAACGCGTTCAACTTTTCCTGATTTCAAAGCACGAGTTGACACCCAAACTTTTTTAGGTTTTCCGTCGACCATAACGCGAACTTTTTGTAAGTTAGGTTTAACAGTACGTTTTGTTGAGTTCATAGCGTGTGAACGGTTGTTTCCACTTTTTGTCTTGCGACCTGTAAAGTAACAAACTTTTGCCATGGTAATTTCCTCCTTTGCCTTGATTTGGAGCAATAGAATAATTCAGCTCATACCAGACTAACATATCATATAGAATGGGAATTTGCAAGTACATTTTCATAGATACAATTGACAATTGAGAAGAATAATTGTAAATTAAACAAGGTTATACCTGAAATTTTGCAAGGTTTTTGAGTACTTTGGGTAACTGCCTTTTATTTCAAGTTACGCTATGATAAAATATGATAGAAGAAAAATGGGAGTTTTTTACCCGTTAAGGAGGCTCATTCATGGCTGTAAAAATTCAAACGTCAGCTGGAACCATTGAAATTACCAATGATGTAATTGCAACAGTTGTTGGTGGCGCCGCGACAGATGTGTTCGGTGTTGTAGGAATGGCCAGCAAAAATCAAATTAAAGATAATATTACTGAGATTTTGCGTAAAGAAAATTACTCAAGAGGAGTAGTTGTCCGCCAAGAAGATAATGGTATTGCTGTAGATGTTTATACGATTATCAGCTATGGTACGAAAATCTCTGAAGTTTCCCGCAACGTCCAAGAAAAAGTGAAATACAATCTAGAGGCATTATTAGGCGTAACTGCCAATTCAGTTAATGTCTTTGTACAAGGTGTTCGTGTACTGCCAGACTAGGCAGGAGACTGGCTGGTAACTCAGCAGTCGATCTGAAGGAGGATTATCTAGGTGAGTGTAACAGAAATAAGTGCAAGCCAGTTCCAGGAAATGGTCCAGGCAGGTGCGAATCGTCTGCAAGTAAATGCAGAATACGTCAATTCATTAAATGTATTCCCTGTGCCAGATGGCGATACGGGAACAAATATGAATCTATCTATGACTAGTGGAGCTAAGGCAGTAGTAGATTCAACCTCAGAAAAAGTAGGAGAATTATCAGCAATGCTTTCAAAAGGATTGCTGATGGGTGCGCGCGGAAATTCCGGCGTTATTTTGTCTCAATTGTTTCGTGGATTTTCTAAGCAAATTCCAGATGTTGTCTCATTAGATGCTTCTGATCTTGCTGCAGCCTTCACTCATGGAGTTGAAACTGCGTATAAAGCAGTAATGAAACCAGTAGAAGGAACGATTTTGACAGTAGCTAGAGAAGCAGCGAAAGCTGGAGAAAAGAAAGCAAAAAGTACTGATGATGTCGTTGAAGTAATGACAGCTGTTGTAAAAGGGGCAAAGCGTGCTTTAGCTAAAACTCCAGACTTGCTTCCAGTCCTAAAAGAAGTCGGTGTCGTAGACAGTGGAGGGCAAGGACTGCTGTTTGTTTATGAGGGCTTTTTAAGTGCATTGAATGGAGAATTCCAAGCGGATGAAACATATGAACCTTCTCCAGCAGAAATGGATGATATGGTCAATGCAGAACATCATCGCAGTGTCCAAGGTCAAATGGCGACAGAAGATATCCATTTTGGTTACTGTACAGAAATCATGGTAAAAATCGGAGAAGGACCTACAGTCGATAGTACATTCGATTACGAAGAATTCCGTAACTATTTAGATGGTATAGGAGATTCTTTACTTGTGGTCAATGATGACGAGATCATCAAAGTCCACGTGCATACAGAAAACCCAGGAGAAGTCTTGAATTATGGACAAAAATTCGGTTCATTAGTCAAAATCAAAGTCGACAACATGCGCTTGCAGCATGAGACGATTTTGGAACACGATGAAGAAGTGAACGAGTTTGCGAAAAAAGAAATACCACGTATCCCGTATGGTATCGTAGCGATCGCTGCTGGTAAAGGCGTCCAAGAGCTGTTTGAAAGTTTAGGCGCTAATTATGTTATCAGTGGTGGGCAAACAATGAATCCAAGTACGGAAGACATTGTTAAAGCGATTCAAGAAGTAAACGCAGATAAAGTGATTGTCTTGCCAAACAATAAGAACATCTTCATGGCAGCTGATCAAGCAGCAGAAGTAGCAGATATCCCAGTAGCAGTTGTTCCTTCAAGAACGATTTCCCAAGGATTGACAGCTATGCTTTCATTCAATGATCAAGCTTCTTTAGAAGAAAACAAAGAAACGATGACAGAAATGTTGTCTAGCGTTGTGAGCGGTCAAGTCACTCACGCGATCAGAGATACCTCAATTGACGGTGTAGAGATCAAAGAAGGAGACTTTTTGGGCATGATCGATGGAAAAATCCTGATCTCTAACCCAGATATCACAGCAACAGCGTTAAGTACACTAGAACAAATGATCAATGAGGACACAGAGATCGTAACGATCTTGGCAGGTGATGAAGGAACAGTTGAACAAGCAAATGAATTTGCTGAGAAACTAACAGAAAAACATCCTGATTTGGAAATCGAGATCCACCAAGGAGATCAGCCTGTCTATCCTTATCTATTTTCTGCTGAATAATTTCTGTGTCAGAATATCTTTCTAACACAGTATTCATTCATAAAAGGCCTTCGGTTAGTGATCAGGTATGATCGCTGACCAAGTCCTTTTTTTGTTAAAGGAGGGAGGAAAAATTTATGCGTTCTTTAGATGATCCAATCACTATGCTGGCAGGAGTCGGAGAAAAAAGAGCAGCTAGTCTTGCCAGCTTGGGCATCCAAACGATTGAAGACTTACTGACTTATTATCCTTTCCGCTACGAAGATATTCAGGAAAGAAATCTAAACGAGATCCAAGATCAAGAAAAGGTTACTTTGAAAGGAATCGTAGTCTCGCCTCCTGTGATGAATCGATTTGGTTATAAAAAAAGCCGATTGCAATTTCGTATGATGCAAGAACATGATGTGTTCAACGTTTCTTTTTTTAATCAACCTTATCTAAAAGAAAAAGTCATTTTATCGGAGGAAATCGCCGTATACGGTAAATGGGATGCAAAGCGTAAAGCCTTGAACGGGATGAAGATTTTAGGTTCTCAAACAATGGATGACTTTTCCCCGATATATCACGTCAACAAATCAATTCGTCAAACGACATTAGTTGATCTAATCAAAAAAGGGTTTCAAGAATACGGCACATTGATTGAAGAAAATCTGCCAAACAACCTTGTGGAGAAATATCGACTGCTTGACCGAGCTTCTGCTGTAAGAAGTATGCATTTTCCAAAAGACCACGAAGAAAACCATCAAGCCAAACGACGTGTCGTTTTTGAAGAGTTCTTTTTATTTCAAATGCGTCTTCAAGGATTGAAAAAAGCAGAAAAAGCAGAAACGAATGGTTTGGAGATCCTTTATGATGTCCAAAAATTGAAAGAATTTACTCAAAAGCTACCTTTTGAACTGACAAATGCACAAAAACGTGTAACGAATGAAATCTGTCGGGATCTTCGCAGTCCGCAGCATATGCAGCGACTTTTGCAGGGAGATGTAGGTAGCGGAAAAACAGTGGTTGCCGCGATTGCGTTATACGCTACCGTTACAGCAGGTTTCCAAGGTGCGTTGATGGTGCCTACAGAAATCTTGGCACAACAACATATGGAAAGCTTGCAACAGCTGTTTGATCCCAATGAAGTAACCATCGCATTGCTTACGGGGTCAACGAAAGCAAAAGAACGACGTGAGCTCCTTGAAAAACTAGGGCAAGGGGAAATTAACGTCGTGATCGGCACACATGCATTGATCCAAGATGGAGTCGAATTTCAGAATTTAGGTCTAGTTATTACGGATGAGCAGCACCGTTTTGGCGTGAACCAGCGGAAAGTACTTCGTGAAAAAGGCTGGCGACCAGATGTCTTATTTATGACAGCGACTCCGATTCCTAGAACATTAGCTATTACAGCATATGGTGAGATGGACGTATCTATCATTGATGAACTTCCAGCTGGACGTATCCCGATCGAAACACGCTGGGTAAGAACACCTCAATTGGACAGTGTACTGGATTGGACGAAAAAAGAACTGGCAAGAGGACATCAAATGTATGTCATCTGTCCGCTGATTGAAGAATCAGAAGCATTAGATGTAAAAAATGCAGTGGAAATCTATGAAAAACTTCGTGAACTATTTGCACCAAAATATGAAGTTGGCTTGTTACATGGTAAAATGAAGAATCAGGAAAAAGAAGTAATCATGGAAGCCTTCAAAGACAACCAGATGCAGATATTAGTTTCGACTACTGTAATTGAAGTAGGGGTAAACGTGCCGAACGCGACCGTCATGCTGATCATGGATGCGGATCGATTTGGATTGGCACAGCTGCATCAACTTCGTGGACGTGTTGGACGCGGAAGTGATGCTTCCTACTGTATCTTAGTTGCTAATCCTAAAAATGAACTAGGTGTGGAACGGATGAAAATCATGACAGAGACCACCAATGGTTTTGTACTAAGCGAAAAAGATCTGGAATTACGTGGTCCTGGTGAAGTATTTGGCTTCCGTCAATCTGGTCTGCCTCAATTTGCGATTGCTGACTTGGTGACGGATGGAAATGTTTTGGAGGTAGCCAGAGAAGAGGCTGCAGCCCTTTGGCAGATAAAGGATTGGCAGATGCTTCCTGAGTATCAGCCTTTAGCGCAAAGCCTCCAAATAGAAAATCAGGATAATCGTTATTTCGATTAGCAGACTGTGCTATACTTTATACTGATGACGGAAAAAGGAGTGGAAACAATGAAAATTGCCGTAGATGCAATGGGCGGAGATCACGCACCTCAAGCAATTGTAGAAGGCGTGGCTTTAGCGCAGCAAGATTTTCCAGAAGTAGAATTCTTACTTTACGGAAAAGAAGCAGAAATCAAGAAATACTTAACAAATGAAAAAAACATCACGATTATTCATACAGACGAAAAAATCAATAGTGATGATGAGCCAGTAAAAGCAATTCGACGAAAAAAGACTGCATCAATGGTCCTTGCTGCACAAGCAGTGAAAAACGGTGAAGCAGATGCTGTATTTTCAGCAGGGAATACAGGCGCGCTACTAGCAGCAGGGTTGTTCATCGTAGGACGTATCAAAAATATCGAACGCCCTGGCTTGATGTCTACCTTGCCAGTAGTAGGGAAAGAAGGTGCCGGTTTCGATATGCTGGATCTTGGCGCTAACGCAGAAAACAAACCAGAACATTTGTTGCAATACGGTATTTTAGGTTCTTTTTATGCACGTAAAGTCCGAGGTATCGGACGTCCTCGTGTCGCACTCTTAAACAATGGAACAGAAGCAACAAAAGGTAGTGAAGTGACGAAAAAAGCCTATGAACTCCTTCAGAATGAAACAAGCTTGAATTTTATTGGAAACGTAGAAGCTCGTGAGCTACTCAATGGTGTGGCTGATGTAGTGGTCACAGATGGATTTACAGGCAACGCTGTTTTGAAATCTATTGAAGGAACAGCAATGAATATGATGAATCTATTAAAATCTGCTATTCTAAATGAAGGGATCAAAGGAAAAATGGGCGCTATGCTTTTAAAAGACGGCTTACGTTCTTTGAAAGCAGAAATGGATTATTCCAAACATGGCGGTGCCGTTTTGTTTGGCTTGAAAGCACCAGTCATTAAAACTCATGGAGCAACAGGCCCCGATGCTGTTCGCTATACGATCCGCCAAATCCACACAATGCTTGAGACAGATGTAGTTGGACAATTAGTCGAACAATTTGAAAAAAGCGAAGAATAGTATTTGGATATCTGAAGCGATCCGTTCCATTGAAAAAAAGGTGGACATTCCTGAAAAATGCCAGTAAAATTAGCCATGGTGTAGGTAATTGACAAGTGTATGATTCTTGGAGGTGAAAAAGTTGACTCGCGAAGAAGTATTTAACAAAGTAGCGAAAATTATTTCAAATCATTTTGAGATAGATACCGATAAAGTGACGGATGAATTGAACATCAAAGATGATTTAAAAGCTGATTCAATTAGTATTATGGAATTCGTTTTAGAGCTTGAAGATGAATTCGGTACGGAAATTTCAGATGAAGACGCTGAACAAATTGAAACAGTCGGTGGCGCAGTAGATTATATCAGCAGCCATCTTAAATAATTTCAAATAAAAGCAAAGAAGGATAAAAAGCTGCATGTAGCTTTTTATCCTTCTTTTTTTAATCTTTTTGACACGTAAAAGTCATTTTTCTGATAATTCTGGCGATAAACAGAAATTATGTTGCAAAGTAAAACGGTTTTCTATATAATTATTAATAATTCATTACACAAAGATAAGGATAACCTTTGTTATAAAACGCTTTATTCTGTGTAATGTCCTTTTTTATTAAGAAAAACTTCCATTTAGGAAGCAGAGAGGGGTATTCGATTGTCCGATAACCAATTATTAGAAGTTCAGAACCTACATACAGGATTCCGACTCAAAGATGACTATTACGATGCAGTAGATGACGTTTCATTTACTTTAGACAAAAACGAGATTTTAGCAATCGTTGGGGAATCTGGGTGCGGGAAAAGTACCTTGGCTACTACGATTATGGGATTACTTGATCCTAATAACACAAAAATTACAGGTGAGATTTTATATAACGATCTGAATTTAATCGACCTGAACGAAACGCTCTATAATAAAATCCGCGGAAATGATATCGGAATGATTTTCCAAGATCCGTTGTCTGCATTAAATCCTCTCATGAGAATCGAAGACCAGATCAAAGAAGGACTTTCCTATCACACAAAGATGAATGCAGAACAGCGTCAAGCTCGTGCACTAGAATTGCTAGAACAAGTAGGGATTCCTAATCCTGCGAGAGTTGGACGCCAATATCCCCATGAACTATCAGGCGGTATGAGACAACGTGTCATCATCGCAATCGCAATCGCCTGCAAACCTCCAATCGTCATTGCAGATGAACCGACGACAGCCCTAGATGTAACCATCCAAGCACAGATTCTTGATTTACTGAAAGACCTTCAGGAAGAAACAAAAACAGGGATCATCTTGATCACTCATGACTTAGGAGTCGTAGCAGAAATGGCTGATCGAGTGGCAGTGATGTATGGCGGACAGTTCGTTGAAGTAGCAGGTGTAAAAGAACTGTTTGATCATCCTAAGCATCCTTATACACGCTCTTTACTGAACTCTATACCACAAGAAGGAAATCATGATGCAGAACTCCATGTGATCGAAGGTGTCGTTCCTTCTCTGAAAAACATGCCTCGTAAAGGTTGTCGGTTTGCACCACGTATTCCATGGATACCAGCAAGCGATCATGAAGAAGAGCCTATCCTTCATGAAGTCGCACCGAACCACTTGGTACGTTGCTCCTGCTATAAGCATTTCCACTTTAGAGACGAAAAAGGAGAGGTGTAGATGACAGAATTAATCACAATCAAAGACCTGAAAGTTCATTACCCTATTCGCAGTGGATTCTTCAATCGAGTAACGGATCATGTATATGCTGTAGATGGTGTGGATTTTATTATCGAAAAAGGAAAGACATATGGTTTAGTGGGAGAGTCTGGCTCTGGAAAATCTACTACGGGAAAAGCCGTTGTGGGATTAGAAAAGGTGACAGCCGGACAAATCATGTATGAAGGAAAAGATGTAACGAAGCGAAGCAACCGCAAAAAAATGGGTTATAACAAGGATGTGCAGATGATCTTCCAAGATTCAATGTCCAGTTTGAATCCTAAAAAGCGAGTGTTGGATATCATTGCTGAACCCATCCGAAATTTTGAACGGTTAAGCGATCAAGAAGAAAAGAAAAAGGTAAAAGGACTGCTAGATATCGTTGGGATGCCGGAAGATGCGCTATATAAATATCCTCATGAATTTTCAGGCGGACAACGTCAACGTCTAGGAGTAGCCCGTGCTGTTGCTACCAATCCAAAACTGATCGTAGCCGATGAACCTGTATCTGCTCTGGATCTATCTGTTCAAGCGCAAGTATTGAATTTCATGAAACGAATCCAGCAAGAATACGGCCTCAGCTATTTATTCATTTCACATGATTTAGGTGTAGTAAAACACATGTGCGACAATATCGCAATTATGTACAAAGGTCGATTTGTAGAAATCGGTACAAGAGAAGACATTTATAATGACCCGCGACATATCTATACGAAACGTCTGCTTTCAGCTATTCCGCAAATCGATGTAGAAAATAGGGAAAGCCACAAAGAAAATCGACGAAGAGTAGAACAAGAGTATATCCAAAACCAAAAAGAATACTATGATGCGACTGGTCGAGTCTACGATTTGCGTACGATCACAACTACACACAAAGTGGCGTTGAAAGATGGAGGTGCAAGCTAATGTGGAAAACGATTCTGCGACGTGTTTTATTGATGATCCCGCAAGTTATTATTTTAAGTGTTCTGATCTTCTTATTAGCCCAAGCGATGCCGGGGGATCCATTTACCGGTTTGATCAATCCAAATCAGGATCCGGCAGTGATCGAACAGATGCGACAAGCAGCTGGCTTGAATGACCCATGGTATGTCCAGTACTTCCGTTGGATCGGAAATGCTTTGCAAGGCGATTTTGGTCAAAGTTTCTTATACAAACGCTCTGTTGCTGACTTGATCGGCGAACGGATCATCAACACTTTATATCTATCGATCTTGACAGTTGTCCTTACTTATTTGATTGCTGTGCCTCTGGGGATGCTTGCTGGCCGGTATCAAAATTCAATCTTGGATAAGATTGTCGTAATCTACAACTTCTTTAGTTTTGCTGTTCCTTTATTTATCTTCGGCTTGATCATGCTATTTGTTTTTGGTTATCGTTTAGGCTGGTTCCCAACAAGTGGATCACAAACACTAGGTTTGCAAGGTGGATTTATCACTCAATGGATAGACCGTTTGAAATATATTCTGTTACCATCAATTACCCAAGCATTTTTGGCGACTGCCGTCACAATCCAATATCTGCGAAGTGAAGTAATCGATTCGAAATCGCTCGATTTTGTCAGAACAGCCCGTTCCAAAGGGGTACCGACGAATAAAGTATTCAGTCGACATATTTTCCGAAATGCAGCGTTGCCGATGGCTTCTCAAATGGGGTATGAAATCACTTCGTTGATTGCTGGTTCTGTAGTTATCGAAAAGATTTTTGGTTATCCGGGAGTCGGAAAACTATTTATTGATTCCATCGGCCAACGGGACTATACCGTGATCACATCCTTAGTATTGATTTTAGGAATCGCGACGCTAGTGGGGACATTACTTTCAGATATCATCATGAGTATCGTTGACCCGCGTATTCGGATTCAATAAAACCAATCAGAAAGGAGAATGGATCGATGAGTGAAAAAAACAATACAGCAGTTCAAGAAAGTATTCCTCCTATGGGGATACGAATGATTGCTCGAGAATTTAAAAAAGATAAAATTGCTATTTTTTCATTAGGTTTGCTAGTGGTTTTATTATTAGTGATCTTTATCGGTGCGATGCTGACCGATCAAGACAAAGTGATGTATGTTAGTATCTTCGACAAATACGCTGCACCAGGAACAGTTTCGACACAAGGACAAAAGTTCATTCTGGGAGCAGATGAAGGCGGACGTGATGTATTAGGACAATTGATCATAGGTGCTAGAAACTCTGTTACGATCGGATTTGCGATCACGATCCTTACTTCGATCATCGGGGTTGGATTAGGGATCATCTCTGGCTACTACGGAGGGATCATTGACAACATCTTGATGCGGATCGTTGATTTTATCATGATTCTACCGATCATGCTGATCATTATCGTCTTCGTATCGATTATTTCCAGATACAATGTCTGGTCCTTTATTTTCATCATGAGTGCATTTTATTGGGTAGCTAAAGCCCGATTATTCCGAAGCAAGACATTATCTGAAGCAAGAAGAGATTATGTCAGTGCCTCAAAAACAATGGGAACGAATGATTTTAAAATCATGTTCCGCGAAATCATGCCGAATCTAAGTTCATTAATCATTACTAATTTGACGATGAACTTTGCGGCAAACATCGGTATCGAGACAACTTTGACTTTCTTAGGTTTCGGCTTGCCGGCAAATGTACCTAGTTTAGGTACATTGATCGGTTATGCAAGTAACGGAGAAGTCTTAGTGAATCGGCAATGGATCTGGTTACCCGCATCAATCCTTATTTTAGTTTTGATGTTGAGTATCAATTATGTTGGACAAGCATTCAAGCGTTCTGCAGATGCGCGCCAACGGTTAGGCTAGTATAGAAGCGAAGGGGGAAATAGGAATGAAGAAAACGATTTTTGGATTTGCAGCGCTGATGTCTGCTGTCGTTCTTGCAGCATGCGGGGGCGGAGGTACAGATACCTCTGGAAACAACTCTGGAGGCAACGGCAATAACAAAGAGGAATTAACTTTTCCAATTGCAACAAAAAATAATGATGATGCAATCGAAGACGGCGAATTAGAAGCTGCGGTCGCAACGGACAGTCAGTTTAAAGGATTGTTCCAGTGGGAGTTTTACCAAGATTCATATGATGCAGCTTTTATGGCTCCTTCTCATGAACCGCTATTTGCAAACGATGACGATTTCAGAATCACAGACGACGGAGCTGCAACGCTTGATCTAGATGAAGATACGAAAAAAGCGACAATCAAAGTAAAAGACAACGTCAAATGGTCAGATGGTGAAGATGTAACGGCGGACGATGTGATTTTCCCTTACGAAATCATTGGGAATAAAGATTACACTGGTATACGTTATGACGACACTTTCCGTAACATCGTAGGTATGGAAGAATATCATGATGGAAGTGCCGACACAATCTCCGGAATCAAAAAAATAGACGACAAAACAGTTGAAATCGAATATAAAGAAGTAAACCCAAGCATGCTTCAATCGGGTGGTGGTATCTGGTCATATGCAGCACCAAAACATACGTTAGAAGGTGTAGCAATCAAAGATATGGAATCAAGCGATCAAGTACGTAAAAATCCAGTAACTTTTGGCCCTTATTACATGAGTAATATCGTTGCAGGAGAATCAGTAGAATACTTGCCAAACGAGCACTACTGGAATGGTACGCCTAAATTGAAAAAGATCACGATGAAATCTGTACCGATTGCAAGTGCAACTGAAGCATTGAACTCTAAATTATATGATATGATTTTCCAAATGCCAACAGATACTTACGATACCTATAAAGAAATTGCTGGCTATACAAACTTAGGCCGTGAACAAACTTCTTATACTTATCTAGGATTCAAGTTAGGTAAATGGAATGCAGATACAAAGAGTGTGGAATACAATCCAGATTCAAAAATGGCTGATAAATCATTACGTCAAGCAATGGGCTATGCACTAGATAATGATGCAGTAGGTGAACGTTTCTATGCAGGTTTGAGAAGCAATGCGACTTCATTGATTCCTCCAGTATTCCAGTCATATCATGATGATGAGATGAAAGGATTCACACAAGATCTAGACAAAGCGAAAAAACTATTAGATGATGCTGGCTACAAAGATGTGGATGACGATGGTTTAAGAGAAGACAAAGATGGAAATAAACTAACAATCAACTTTGCTTCGATGTCCGGTGGGGAAACAGCGCAACCATTGGCAGATTACTATATCCAACAATGGAAAGAAATTGGTTTGGATGTCCAATACACAACAGGTCGTCTGATCGAATTCAACTCTTTCTATGATAAATTAGAAAACGATGATCCTGAAATCGATGTTTACCAAGCTGCTTGGAATACAGGAACTGATCCAAATCCAAGTGGACTATGGGGACCAAATGCTGCGTTCAACTACACTCGTTATGAATCAGAAGAAAATACAAAATTGATCAACGATATCAGTTCAAGCAAAGCATTTGATGAAGAGTACCAAAAAGAAGCATATCAAAAATGGCAACAATATGCGTTTGAAGAAGCATTTGCGATTCCAACGTTGTTCCGTAATGAAGTATTGCCAGTCAACGACCGTGTCAAAGACTGGGATTGGTCTTATGATGTACCAAACCCATGGGCAAATGTTTCTGTTACAGCAGATTCACGTTCATAATCACTAAAAATGACCGAAAAAGGGCGATGTCCTTTTTCGGTTTTTTAATATTTTTCTGTTTATTTCTCTAATATTCAGGTCAAGGCGCTGTTTCCATGACTTTTCCAATAAACGGTGTACAAAGTCCAGTTTCTCGGTATTAAGTCAAATTTATGCAAAAATATGGAAAGCCATTTTCACAAAATTTTTTCTTCATACTCGAAACTAAACGAATTTTTCACAACTTTTCGACAATCACTAGGATTATTAAAGCTTTACTTACCTTTTGACCGAACCATTTCAAATTTGACAAAAAACCAGTATAATAAGGAAGTATCGAAAAAATATCCATAAAAGGAATGTGGAAAATGGACAACCAGCTGACAAAAGAACTAAAAGAAAACTATAACATCGTTTTTCACGATCTAAATTTGCTTGAACAAGCTTTTACCCATTCATCCTATGTGAATGAGCATCGCAATCTGCAATTATCGGATAATGAGCGACTTGAATTTTTAGGAGATGCCGTTTTAGAACTGATGGTTTCTCAGTATTTATTCCGTTTATATCCTCATTTGCCAGAAGGAAAATTGACAAAAACACGAGCTGCGATCGTTCGCGAAGACAGCTTGTCGAAATTTGCCAAAGAATGTCACTTTGATCAATATGTTCTGTTGGGCAAGGGAGAAGAGAATTCAGGAGGACGTACGCGACCAGCATTGCTTTGCGACCTATTCGAAGCTTTTTTAGGCGCGTTATATCTTGACCAGGGATTCGACACGACCCATGCATTCATCGAAAAAGTGATTTTTCCTAAAGTCAAAGCAGGTGCTTTTTCACATGAGATGGATCATAAAACAAAACTACAAGAAGTCTTGCAAAAATCAGGTGATGTATCAATCGAATACCGATTGATCAATGAAGAAGGTCCAGCTCATGAACGAGTATTTTGGATCGAAGTTTATGTAGATGATCAATTGATTGGCACTGGACAAGGAAAATCGAAAAAATTAGCAGAACAAGCTGCGGCGGAAAATGCATTGGCAGCACTGTAAAAGTAAGTGAGGGAAAGCTTTGTATTTGAAACGAATTGAAATAGCCGGTTTTAAATCATTTGCAGACAAGACAGTCATTGATTTTGAAAACAGCGTCACAGCAGTGGTTGGACCAAATGGCAGCGGAAAAAGCAATATTACAGAGGCTATCCGCTGGGTATTAGGAGAACAATCTGCTAAAAGTCTGCGAGGCGGAAAAATGCCGGATATCATCTTTGCCGGTTCCGATACCCGTAAGCAGCTGAATATTGCAGAAGTCACAGTGATTTTAGACAATAGTGATCATTATCTGCCATTGGAGTACAATGAGATCAGTGTAACCCGCCGTTATCGACGGACTGGGGAAAGCGAGTTTTTCATCAATAAACAAAGCTGCAGATTAAAAGATATCCAAGAATTGTTCTTAGATTCTGGATTAGGAAAAGAATCGTTCTCAATCATTTCTCAAGGAAAAGTAGAAGCGATTTTCAGTAGTAAACCGGAAGACCGTCGTGGGATCTTTGAAGAAGCAGCTGGTGTCTTGAAATACAAGCAGCGGAAAAAGAAAGCAGAACAGAAGCTTTTTGAAACAGAAGACAACCTCAGCCGCGTCCAAGACATCATCCACGAATTGGAAGAACAGTTAACTCCTTTGGCCGCCCAGAGTGAGGCAGCAAAGGAGTTTTTACGGCTAAAAGAAACACTGACTCAAACCGATGTCTCTTTGATGGTTGCCGAAATCAAGACAGCAAAAAAAGATTGGGACAACAAACAAGCACAGCTTGCGAAATTCAATCTAGAATTAGGCAAACTATCTGAGTCGATCCAAGAACAAGAATCCATTTTGGCGAAGCAGCGTAAAGAAAATGCGCAAGCCGACCGTCTGATCGAAAAAAATCAGCAAGTATTATTAGATCTTTCGGAAAAACTGAAGCAGACAGAAGGACAAAAAGATGTTTTGCAGGAGCGGACAAAGCATACACAAAAAAGCTCGCAAGAATATCAAACTTCATTAGCAGAAGCACAAAAAAAGGTTAAACATTTTGAAAAGCTTCAAGAAAGCTTGATGAAAGAAGCAGCAGAAAAAGAAACAGAGATCCAAAAAGCTGAAGCAAATCTCATAAAAACACAGCAAGAATTAGAAAAATACCAAAAATCAACGAAAGAATTATTGGCAGAATTAAGAGATCAATATGTTGATTTGATGCAAGAACAAGCAGCTGTAGGAAACGAACTGAAGTATCTAGAACGTCAATATATACAAGAAACAGCAAAAAGCAAGCAGACGTTAGCCAAGCAATCGGAAGTAGAAGCATCAGTAGATCGATTGATCTTACAAAAAGAAGAATTGACACAAAAGCAGGCGCAGCTAAAATCATCTTTAACTGAAACAAAAGAGAAGTTAGAAATGATCCAACAAAACGGGAAAAAGTTCCAAGAAGCATTAGCAAAAGAACAGCCTAAAATGTATCAATTAATGAATCAAGTCCAGCAGCTGCGTGCTCGTAAGAAAAGCCTTCAAGAAATCCAAGAAAACTATTTTGGTTTTTACCAAGGGGTACGATTGGTCTTGCAGCATAAACAGCAGCTTTCGGGTATTGTCGGAGCAGTGGCTGAACTGATCGATGTTCCTGCAGATTTCACGTTAGCTATCGAAACAGCTTTAGGTGGGGCAGCCCAGCATGTCATCGTTGAAAATGAAAAAGATGCTCGGCAAGCCATCACGTATTTGAAACAGCAAAGAGGAGGAAGAGCAACATTCCTTCCACTGACGACAATCAAACCAAGACAATTACCGGCTCATATATTGACACAAGCAGCAGCTGTAGAAGGATTTATAGGGATTGCCAGTGAACAAGTCAGTTATCCCGATCAAATCCAAACTGTGGTTCAAAACCTGCTAGGAACGATCCTTTTAGCCAAAGACTTAACTAGTGCCAATGCAATCGCGCAAACGATCCGCTATCAATATCGAGTGGTTTCCTTAGAAGGTGATGTGATGAATGCCGGAGGATCCATGACAGGCGGAGCGAATAAACGAGGAAACCAAGGCAGTTTGTTTGTACAAAATCAAGAATTGAAACAGTTGACTAGTGAATTTGAAGAAGCAGATAAACAACTCCAAGCACAAGAAAAAAAAGTTCAGGAGCTGCAACAAGAAACAGCTCGTATAGCCGAAGAACAAGAAGTTTTGCGTACACGAGGCGAACAATTACGTTTTGAAGAACAAGAAGCGACAAATCAGCTGCAAAACATCATAAATGAACTTGAACGTTTTGAAAAAGAAAAGCAAATCTCAACTTTTGAGACACGTGAACTGCAGCAGTTTATCGAAGATTACGAAAAGCAAACGAACGAATTGAAAGACAAACAAACAGATCTTGAATCGCAACGACAAAAAATCGACGAAGAAATCAAATCGTTAAGTCAAGAAAGCGACCAGATGGAAGCCAGAAGAGCACAAGTACAAAGTCAAAAAGCACAAGAACAAGCAGATCTTGCTGTCTTGAAAGAGCAGTTTAATCATCTGCAGATCCAGCTCCGCGGTGCCCGAGTCCAAAAAGCAGAGGCAACCGAACGTCAAGAAGCGATAGAAAAGCAGTTGGCGACATTGACAGCAGACTTTTCTGATCATGAAGTCACAGAAGAAAGTTTGGAAAAACAAATTAACGAATTATCTGCTCAGCGAGAAACATTAAAAGCCGAGTTGGCAAAAGCCAAAGAGCAGCGAGATAGAAGGCAAAAGGAGATCGATAAGCTTGAAGCAGTCTTGGCAGAGCGTAATCGTGAGCAAAAAGCACGACTGTCGGAACAATCCAAATTAGAAGTCCAAAAAGACCGAGCTGAAATGATTTTAGATAATCATTTGACCTATCTGCAGTCAGAATATCAGCTGACATTTGAGAAAGCTTCCCAAGACTATCAAGAAACAACCGATATCGAAGACAGTAGAACAAAGGTTTCATCCTTAAAAGAACAGATTGAAAAACTGGGACCAGTAAACTTAAATTCAATCGAACAATACGAACAAGTCAGTGAAAGACATACATTCTTAGCAACACAGCGAGATGATCTGTTAGCAGCGAAAAACCAATTGTTTGAAACGATGGATGAGATGGATGATGAAGTGCGGACAAGATTCAAAGAAGTATTTGAAGCTATCCGTCAAGAATTCAAAATTGTCTTTCCAAATATGTTTGGCGGCGGTAAAGCTGAATTAGTACTGACAGAACCAACTGATTTGCTGAAAACAGGTATTGAGATTGAAGTACAACCTCCTGGCAAAAAACTGCAAAGTCTAAGTTTGCTTTCTGGAGGAGAACGAGCACTTACAGCCATCGCGTTGCTCTTTTCCATTATCCGTGTCTGTCCTGTTCCGTTTTGTATCTTAGATGAGGTAGAAGCAGCGTTAGATGAAGCCAACGTGAAACGTTTTGGTCGTTACTTGAGCGATTTCCAAGATGACACACAATTTATCGTAGTCACACACCGCAAAGGAACGATGGTCGCAGCAGATGTACTGTACGGAGTGACGATGCAGGAATCCGGTGTATCAAAAATCGTTTCTGTACGGATGGAAGATATCAATGAAGAGGCGAAAATCAACGAAACGAAAGTGTAGGAACGAAAATGATCAAATTAGTAGCAATCGATTTGGACGGTACATTATTAAATGAACAAAAGCTGATTTCAGATGAGAATAAACAAGCATTAGCACAAGCAAAACAGCAAGGGGTCAAGATCGTTCTATGTACAGGACGCCCCTTAGCTGCGATGGCGCATTATCTGCAAGAATTAGGACTGGTAGATGAAGGTGACTACAGCATCACTTTCAACGGCGGTTTGGTACAAAAAAATGATACTGGTGAAATCATGGAAAAGAAAGTGATGGAAGTATCAGATATCCAACGCTTATACAAACTGGCTCAGCAATTGGATCTGCCACTAGATGTTTTGTCTGACAATGTGGTTTTACAGCTGCCTAGTGCCCCAAGGAAGCAATCCTTGTACAATGTGTTGAATAAGCTGCTGCAATTCCAACCAGCGGATATAAGCGATATTACAGATGAATTTGTGCTTAATAAGGCAGTAATCGCTTATGACCAAGAAGAATTAGATCCTAAAATCAAAGAAATACCAGCAGAATTCCATGAAATGTATGAGATCATCAAAACGAGAAGTATGCTTTTGGAATTTATGCCAAAAGGTGTTACAAAAGCTTATGGTATTTCTTTATTGGCAAAAGATCTTGGTTTGAAACAAGAAGAAATCATGGCAATCGGTGATGAAGAAAATGATTTACCGATGATCCAATATGCTGGACTAGGCGTAGCGATGGAGAATGCTGTGCCTTTCGTCAAAGAAGCAGCAGATTTCGTGACAGCCAGCAATGAAGAAAATGGCGTAGCCAAAGTGATCCAAAAATTTGTATTAGAGTAGGGGGGAGTCAAATGGGATTTTTTGATAAAATCAAGCGTGCTTTTACTGGCGAAGAGAAAACAGAAGAAGTTGAAGTACAGGAGAAGTACGACAAGGGTTTAGAAAAGACGCGTAAAACATTTGGTGAACGGATGAATGAGTTGTTTGCCAATTTTCGAACAGTCGATGAAGACTTTTTTGAAGAATTAGAAGAAACACTTATCGGTGCAGATGTAGGTTTTGAAACAGCGATACGAATCACCGAAGCATTACGTCAAGAAGTGAAACTCAGAAATGCGAAAAAATCGGCAGAAGTCCAAAATGCGATCATCGAGAAACTTGTGGATCTCTATGAAGCGGAAGGAATTAATGAAGTAAATGAACTAAATATCCAAGAAGACGGACTAACAGTTATTTTGTTTGTCGGTGTTAATGGTGTAGGGAAAACAACAAGTATTGGTAAACTTGCCCATCAGTTCAAAAACGAAGGTAAAAAAGTATTGATGGCAGCAGCAGATACCTTCCGCGCTGGAGCAATCGACCAGTTAGTTGTCTGGGGCGAACGCGCTGGTGTTGAAGTTGTTCGTGGCAATGCAGGCGGCGATCCAGCAGCTGTCGTATTCGATGCTTTGGAAAAAGCAAAGACAGAGCAGGCAGATGTTTTACTAGTTGATACTGCAGGCCGACTGCAAAATAAAGTGAACTTGATGAACGAATTAGAAAAAATAAAACGAGTAATCCAGCGGGAATTACCAGAAGCACCCCAAGAAACACTTCTTGTACTAGATGCAACCACTGGTCAAAACGCGATGGTTCAAGCAAAACAATTCAAAGAAACAACAGATGTGACCGGTCTTGTTTTGACAAAATTAGATGGTACAGCAAAGGGCGGTATCGTACTTGCTATCCGTAATGAATTGCATTTACCAGTGAAATTGGTCGGTCTTGGTGAAGGAATCGATGACTTGGAGCCGTTTGATCCAAATGATTTTGTCGTTGGATTGTTCAAAGGATTACTAAAAGAAGAATAACCCATGTCTAAAAAGCAGGAGCTGTGACAAAAGTTGCAGCTCCTTGTTTGAATGATTGTTTTTAACATAGCTGTGTTTTTGATGCCTTCATTTTTATACTTATTTGTAAGCGGTTCTCAAACAATTTCGTTCTTTTTCTTAGACTTTTTGATTATAATTAGATTCATATGAATTGGAGGTCACTTAATGATGAATTTTAAGCAATTATTATTGCATGTCAATGCGCGCCCTTTTATCGACCAAGCTCGATTTGGTATAGAACGGGAAGGACAGCGGGTTGATCTTGCAGGAAATCTAGCAAAAACCGATCATCCAGCAATCTTTGGCGATCGATCCTATCACCCCTATATCCAAACAGATTTTAGCGAAACACAGACAGAGATGATCACTCCTGTTACCGATTCTATTCCCGAATTATTTCAGTATCTCGCTGCTGTTTATGATGTGACTGCTCGTTCTATACCGAAAGAAGAGATGATCTGGCCATTAAGTATGCCACCTGCCTTACCGGAAAAAGACGAAGCGATCATTATTGCAAAATTAAAAAATTTCGAAGATGTCTTGTATCGACGTTATTTAGCAAAAGAATACGGGAAGCGAAAACAGATGGTAAGCGGTATCCATTTCAATTTTGAATTTGGCGATGAGTTGCTAAGAACATTGTTCAGCCATCAGGAAGAATTTCAAGATTTTTCCGAATTCAAAACAGAACTTTATTTGAAAACGGCGAGAAACTTTATGCGCTATCGCTGGATGATCACTTATTTATTCGGTGCTTCACCAATGAGTGAGAAGAACTACTTTTTAGATGAATCACATCCGCAAGAACCTGTTCGCAGTATTCGTAACAGTGCGCTGGGCTATACGAATCATCCAAATGTGAAAGTTTCCTATGCTTCTATGAAACAGTATTTAGCAGATATCGAGCGAATGATCGAAGAAGGGAAACTTTCGGAGGAGAAAGAATTTTATACACCGCTTCGTTTCCGAGGCGGAAAGAAAGTCGCAGATTTAGCAACAACAGGTGTTCGTTATATTGAATTGCGGAATATCGATTTGAATCCTTATGCAAGATTGGGTATCAATCCAGAGCAAGTTCGGTTCTTACAATTATTCCTGATGTACATGTTATGGACAGAAGAAAAAGAAGACTGTGACCAATGGGTAGCAGAAGGTACGACTCGAAATAACAAAGTAGCACTAGAACAACCATCAGATCAAACAGAATTTCATCAAGAAGGTAGAGAAATTCTTGAAGGGATGAAGCAAATGCTGGTTGAATTGGATTGGTTGGATTCTCTTTATTTAGTAGAGGAAGCATTGACTCAAATGGATCATCCTGAACAAACGTTAGCAGCGAAACTCTATCAAGAAGCACAGCTATCGAGTCAGCAAGAAGTTGCTGTGGCATTGGGACATCAATATTATAAAGAAAGCCATGAACGTCCCTATCAGTTGGCCGGTTTTCGCGAAATGGAACTTTCTACTCAGATATTTATGTTCGATGCCATCCAAAAAGGTGTCCAAGTCAAAGTATTAGATGAGTCGGATCAATTTTTGCGTCTGCAATTCCAAGACCATGTAGAATATGTGAAAAATGCAAACATGACAAGTAAGGACAGCTATATCGTCCCACTTATCATGGAAAACAAAACAGTAACGAAAAAAGTCTTAAAAGAAGCTGGGTTCCGGGTACCAGGAGGCGCAGAATTTTCATCCATGGAAGAAGCGGTAAAAGCTTATCCGAGATTTGCCGAGCAGGCATTTGTGATCAAACCTAAATCAACCAATTACGGGTTAGGTATCACGATTTTCAAGGAAGGAGCTAGTCTGGAAGATTATCAAGCAGGTTTAGCCATTGCTTTTCGTGAAGACAGTTCGGTTTTAGTAGAAGAATTTATGCCGGGAACGGAATATCGTTTCTTTGTGATCGACGGAGAAGTCCAAGCCATCATGTTGCGAGTCCCTGCTAATGTTATTGGTGACGGTATCCGAACAGTGAAAGAACTTGTTGAAGAAAAAAATAGTGACCCTTTGCGTGGAACGAATCATCGTGCACCTTTAGAATTGATCCAATTAGGTGAATTAGAACAATTGATGTTGAAAGAACAAGGGTTGACGATCGAATCAGTTCCCCAAGCCAATCAAATTGTTTATCTAAGGGAGAACTCAAATATCAGTACAGGTGGTGATTCGATCGATATGACTGATGAATTTTCTGAAGCTTACAAAAAAATCGCCGTTTCTGCGGTAGAAGCACTAGGAGCTAAGATTAGTGGTATCGATTTGATTATACCAGATAAAGAAATCGATCCTACAACTGATAAAAAAGCATATGGGATCATCGAAGCAAATTTCAATCCAGCCATGCATATGCATGTTTATCCCTTTGCAGGAAAAGGCAGAAGATTGACGATGAATGTATTGAAATTGTTATATCCTGAAGTATTTTAAAAGAAAAAGCTTTTGACAGATTGTCCTATTTGATGTCAATCTGATCAAAAGCTTTTTTGCATGTAAAAATTTATGTGTTTTTTCGTTTTAAAATAAACGATCCCAGAAGCTTTTTTTCTTTTTTGGTTTTTCTTTTTCAACTGGCGAAGAGTTTTCTTCTGGGTATTTTTTTTCGATATCAATCACAGGTTCATTTACTGCTTCTTTTGCTGTTAAGAGCAATCCGAATTCCTCAGGATTTGCAGTGACGTAATCGTTGACTACAGTAAATCGGCTATTGTTTTTCGTTGCTAGCTGGATATATTGGTTTTGGACAGAAAGGGGTAGAGCCCCATTCAAGAGTATGGAAGCATCTGGATGTTTTTTGAGTTCTTTTAAAAAGTTTTCTTTGTTTTTTGGTTGGATCATTTCAGCAACAGTCATACTAAGATAGCAGCGTTCCCTGAATGTCCCTAAATATTTATGCTGTTCTTCAGGGTTCACTAAAGGTGTACCATAAAGTCCCTTATCCAAATGGCTTTTTACATCATCTTGTGCCATAAAAAATACCCTCCTTCTTCTCTTTGTCTTTCTTACGATTATAGCATATTCCCAATAATACCTAAAACATATGAAAAAGCGGTTGCTTTTGTTCAACGATTCACTTAAAATAAGAATGAAAATCATTCTCAATTAGAAAAGGTGGATTGGATGCGCTACGGACGACTAGTAGCATTATTAGTTATTTTAAGTAGTATTTCATTGTTCATCGGAGTATCGAATGTACAATTGTCAGAACTGCTCCAGTTAGATGGGCAAAGCTTACAAATCTTGCTAGTGACTCGTTTGCCACGAACGATTTGTTTGATCCTTGTGGGAGCGACCAGTAGTATTTGTGGGTTGATCATGCAACATTTGACCCAAAATAAATTTGTTTCACCAACGACTGCGGGCACGATGGATAGTGCGCGTTTAGGTATTTTAGTGGCTATGATTTTCCTACCTGGTGCATCCTTGATTGTCCGATCCTTGACAGCATTTTGCTTTGCTTTTGCAGGAACATTGCTTTTTTTATCCCTTACGCGATTGTTCCCCCAGAAAAATCAATTGATGCTTCCGTTGATTGGAGTCATGTTAGGGAATATCATTGGTTCAGTTGCTACTTTTTTTGCTTATCAATTCCAGTTGGTACAAAATATGACTTCATGGCTTCAAGGGAATTTTGCAACTGTGATACGAGGAAATTATGAGTTATTGTATGCTGTTGTTCCATTGTTGCTCTTGGTTTGGCTATTTGCTTACCGATTTACGATCATTGGTCTGGGCGAATCGTTTGCAGTAAATTTGGGAATAGATTACCAGAAGATGCAGTTTTTAGGCATTGGCTTAGTATCATTGGCTAGTGCAGTCATGTTGATCATGGTAGGAAGCATTCCTTTTATCGGAGTGATCATTCCGAATCTTGTCTCTAGAATATATGGAGATCAAGTGCACAAAACAATTGGCGTAACTGCTTTAGCAGGTAGTTTGTTCTTAGTATTTTGCGATCTTGTCGCTCGCGTGTTGATTTTTCCTTATGAAATACCAGTCAGTGTGATCGTTGGAATCATCGGTGGGGCTATCTTCCTTTATCTTCTGATAAGGGGGCGACGATATGCTTAAAAAAAAGCCATCTATTTTTATTGGTATGCTTGTTCTTGTTTTATTTGTTACAGGAATGTACTTGACGATCCATACATATGGAAACTGGCATTTTGCATGGGCATTGAGGAGTAAGAAAATTTTTGCATTTATCCTTGTCTCGCTAGCTGTCAGCAGTGCCACAATCAGCTTTCAGACAATTACGCATAACCAGTTTTTGACTCCTTCAGTATTGGGACTTGAGTCGTTATATGTCCTTGTCCAAACGGTCCTTTTCTTCTTTATCGGAGGAGTGACGATGCTTCAGCAGACAGGTACAGGTTTTTTCTTATTGAACGTTGGGCTGATGGTCGGGCTGAGTCTATTGTTATTTTTCTTTCTTTTGAAAAAAATGAGAGCGAATCTTTTTTTATTACTGATGTCAGGGATGATTTTAGGTACGCTTTTTGGTAGTGTCAGTACCTTTTTACAAGTCATCATGGATCCGAATGAGTATGATTTGCTTCAAGGCAGATTATTTGCAAGCTTTGGCAATATCCAGAGTCAGTATCTTTTGCCTGCTTCTTTGATCATTATCGGCTGCTGGTGCCTGTTATTTCGATATCGACATGTGCTAGACGTTTTCCATCTCGGAAATGAACAAGCAGTAAACCTCGGGATAGACACAGATCGTTTTGAATTTTTGATTTTATGTTGTGTCAGTCTTTTGACAGGGACATCAACGGCTCTTGTGGGTCCAGTTACTTTTTTAGGGTTTATTGTCGCAAATATCAGTTATCGTGTCTTTTCTACTTATCGTCATGGTCAGCTATTTATCGGAAGCTTTCTGGTAGCTATGCTGTTTCTGACAGGAGGACAGCTCGCAGTAGAGCAGATTTTCGGCTGGAATACAACAGTGAGTGTCGTCGTTGAATTTGTCGGAGGAATTTATTTTGTCACAAAATTGATTCGCGAAAGGAAGAGTATCCTATGATTGATTTACAAAAGGTCAATAAACTGTACCATGGAAAATCAGTGGTTAAAGATGTACAGTTAACGATTCCTGAAAAGAAGTTGACTGCTTTTATCGGTCCAAATGGTGCTGGAAAGTCAACGGTGTTGTCGATGATCAGTCGTTTGATACCAAAAGATACAGGTGAAATCTATTTAGACCATAACGAAGTAAAGGCTTGGAAATCCAATGAATTAGCAAAAAAATTATCGATCCTACGACAATCGAATGAAATAAATGTCCAAATTACCGTGAAAGAATTAGTAGAATTTGGACGATTTCCTTATACGAAAGGAAAATTGACGACAAAAGACGAGGAAATCGTTCAGGAATCACTGGAACACCTTGGGTTAGAAGAAATAGCGGATCAATCGATTGACACCCTTTCAGGCGGTCAACTCCAACGTGCGTATATTGCAATGGTGCTAGCGCAAGACACGGATTATATTTTACTGGATGAACCTTTGAACAATCTAGATATGAATTTTGCGGTTCAAATCATGCAGATTTTAAAAAATTTAGTACAAGAAATCGGGAAAACAATTGTTATTGTTCTTCATGATATCAACTTTGCTGCAAGTTATGCAGACGAAATTGTTGCGATGAAAGATGGACAGTTATTCACGCAAGGAACGACCCAAGAAATGATAAAAAAAGATGTATTGGACGAATTGTACGAAATGGACATACGGATTTGTGAGATTGAAGGCCGCAGATTCTGTCTTTATTTCTAAAACTAACATTAGGAGAGAAGAGATGAAAAAATTAGTAGTAGGTATCTTGATTCTAGCATCATTTGGTTTAGCAGCATGTGGAAATAGCAACAACACCAGTCAGGCAGATACAAAGAAAAGCAGCACACAAACTGAAACTACATTGACGATAACAGATAGTAATGGAGACCAAATCGAGGTGCCAAAGAATCCTGAAAAAGTCGTCGTATTCGACAATGGTTCTTTAGATACGATGGATGCTCTTGGTGTTGGAGATAAGGTAGTTGGAGCAGCTACGAGCAGCCTTCCTGAGTATCTTTCCTCCTATAAAAAAGTGGAATCAGCAGGTGGAATAAAAGAACCAGACTTAGAAAAAATTAATCAGCTTCAGCCAGATCTAATCATCATTTCTGGCCGACAAAGAGATTTTCAAAAAGATCTAAGTCAAATTGCTCCGACCATTTTCCTTTCTTTAGATGCGAAAAAGCCATGGGAATCTTTCCAGCAAAATGTCACTGCTTTAGGGGAGATCTTTGGTAAGCAAGAAGAAGCTAAAACTCAATTAGAGGAATTATCTAGTGCAATCGATCAGACGAAAAAGAAAGCAGAAGCGTCTGATAAAAAAGCACTAGTCACACTTGTGAATGAAGGGCAATTGTCAGCCTACGGATCTGGTTCTAGATTCGGTTTCATCCATGATTTATTTGGCTTTGAACAAGCAGATGATCAAATCGAAGCATCCACTCACGGTCAAAGTGTTTCTTATGAATATGTGCTAGAAAAAAATCCGGATATCTTATTTGTGGTAGACCGAACAAAAGCTATTGGTGGAGACGACAGCAAAGATGATATTTCTGCCAATGAACTGGTAGCACAAACGAATGCTGGTAAAAACCAGCAGATCATCTCCCTTGAACCAGATGTCTGGTATTTAAGCGGGGGCGGTTTAGAATCAATGAAACTGATGATCGAAGATGTGAATCAAGCATTTAAATAGCATAAATAACAGAGGATTAAACTCTCATACTATGTAACAATAATGTTTCTTACATTCTTAAATAGCAAGAGCCTATCCTCAAAGAAGTTATCAAAAACCATCCGTAAAATCGTATTGATGATTTTACGGATGGTTTTTATTTATTTGGGAAATCTTTTTTCAACGTGAATTCATTCTCTACATCATACGGGTTGATTCTAGAATGGGGAGTGGCAAAAAATAGTGTGATCCATTTTTTCAGCATCAAGATCGCCTCCTTTGATTTGAATCAAAGGTACAAAGCGAAACTTAGATAAAACTTAAATTTAGATATTTTTATTTTGTACCGATCTCTTCTTTAAACGATGTTCCATCTGCTGCTTCTCGGCAATAAGTCCACTAGACATTAGACTAGAAAATATGAGAAGCTATTTTCTGTCCAGCGTTCTTATTACTCAAAGCAAATCGTAGTTGTCACAATCTCTTCTAAACGATGTTCCATCTGCTGCTTCTCGGCAATAAGTCCACTAGACTAGAAAATATGAGAAGCTATTTTCTGTCCAGCGTTCTTATTACTCAAAGCAAATCGCAGTTGTCACAATCTCTTCTAAACGATGTTCCATCTGCTGCTTCTCGGCAATAAGTCCACTAGACATTAGACTAGAAAATATGAGAAGCTATTTTCTGTCCAGCGTTCTTATTACTCAAAGCAAATCGCAGTTGTCACAATCTCTTCTAAACAATGTTCAATCAGCTGACCTTCGGTATTAGCTCAAAGCACTGATTTCACAACCTCTATTTAGGCATGTGTCTCAGCAAGCGGTTGATAGTTGATGATCTGCATTTTTCGATAAAAATCGGCGGGAAGCTTACTCCACCGTTTTAATAATTGATAGAAATAACTCTCTTCTGCTTTGATTTTATACTCGCTTAATATCAATCCAAAACTATTCGTTTTTTTTGAAGCTAATTTTTTATAAATATCCAATGCTTTGGTTTTATCTTCATTGACAAAGAGTGTTTTTACTTCAATATAAGAACCCTCGATATTTTGTGTTTCTTCGATAAAATAGATGTTTTTTATATATTCCTTCATAGTGATTCCTCCAAAGAAGTCTTTTTATTTGATAAGTTTACTCTACCGAAGAGTTGTTAATAATCCGTGAACAAAAAGTAATTCTTTTTCCAATAGTTGTTAAAGGTTTTTTATTTTTTATAGTATTTTTTGTTATTTAAGAAAGGAATAAGGTTAAACAAATAACAGGTTGCTTTTTGGGTCTTTTTCCGTTCAAGAAACTGAACGAAGAAAAGGGAAAGTTGTCTCTTTTGTGATAAGAGAAATCATAATAAACGAATGACTTACTTTCCAATAAATTGAGAACAGTCAGAACCAGACAAATTAGTTGCATCTGATGAATAAAGTGATTATTCTATGACATGAGGTGATACAGATGAAATTAGAAGTGACAAAAGAAGCACAAGAAGTATTGAAGAATAAATTAGAAGCAGACGATCAACTTTTATTAGATATCGAAAACGGTGACGGTCCATTTGCAGAAAGCCAAGTCAGTTGCCAATTGGACACGGCATTTCGATTGATCATTGTCAAAAAAGATACACAAACAGATCTAAGTCTTTATTCTGTAGTGGCTGATACACCAGTTGGACCAATCAAAATCAAAGACAGTGCAATACTTTACATGGATGATCCATCCACACTTGCTTTAGAACCAACTTATAATAGTTTACAATTAAAAGGACCAAGCGGCTTGAGAAAAGGCAACTTGCAAGTTGTTCGAAAAGACTAGAGGGATAAAATGGGAAAATTGGCGATCATCAGCGACCTACATGTGGACATCAATAAATTCGGCGAATCAGAGCTGATGCAGCTTTGGCAAGTTTTGCAAAAGCACAAGATCACTCGGCTTCATCTAGCCGGAGATACGGCTAATAAAGTAGACCGTTGCCTAGCTGTTGTCGAATTTTTCGTCAATAAAGGATTATCTACGACATTTCATTTCGGCAATCACGAGTTGGCAGATGTGCCCAATGAACAGATGATGGACCATTTTCCAGACCCACATTTTTTAAATGAACGGTATATTGCTTTAAATGAGCAGACCGTTCTTTTAGGGATGAATGGCTGGTACGACTATCAGTTTTCCGAATTGAAAGATTACGAGGCAATCGTACGAATGAAGCGTTTGTATTGGTATGATCGGTTCATCCAGCGTGGGAAAACAGATCTCGAGGTCAATGCAGAAATGCTTGCAGCTGCAAAAAATTTGCTAGACCAGCTGGAAGCAAAAAAACTTGAGGTGATTTTATCCACTCATTTCGTTCCTAAACGGGCATTTATCATGTATCAATCTGCTCCTTATGAGCGTTGGAACAAATTAAATGCATTTTTAGGATCAGAATCATTCGGAGAATTACTTGACCGTTATTCAAATATCAAACAAGTAGTTTTTGGCCATACGCATCGTCGCTTTGAAGATAAATCCATCGGTCACACGATTTACAGCTGCAGACCTTTTGGTTATTATTATGAATGGCAGCTGACCCGAGATTTTGTCTTGAAAGAACAGCTGTTAGATAGCTATGAACCCATGAAATTACGTGTCCTCTTGCGTGCCCATCATCCGGCCTTTCAAGCCTATCAAACACAACATTTGCAAGAGGAATTTGAACAGGCGATGACAATCGTTCCGTATTGAGACAGCATTAGTAATGTGTAAAAGAAAATACCTTGTAAAACATAAGGATAAGTAAGAGCAGTAGATCCATTTATCGTGGATATGCTGCTTTTTTTGTGGAAAATAATCAGCGAATGTTTATTTGATCGGATGATTTGTAACTCGCAGAGTACTAGATGCAAGCGTTTATTCTTTTTTTGAACGATAATCACAAAAAAAAATATAATATACATTTTTTATTTAATTATAATTAATATTGATTGAAGTCTAGGCAGTCAAGTCACATTTTGATAGATAGGAGGGGGACTTACGAATTATTTTAAAGGCTATGACAGCTGTATTTCTAGATTGTGTTTGCATCAAGTTGCAATAAAAACTAGAAATCAAATCGGGCTGATAATCATTTATAACTAATCGATACATAGGACCAAATATAGGTCTATGTTCTTTTATTTCATAAGTATCGTAAAACAGAATTTTGCTATGGATTAATCCAATCGACTGATATGTTTAGTAAATAAAGAAAGAGGAATGTCAATGATGAAAAAAGAAATCGTATTAACAGCAACAACGATGTTATTCAGCATGGTAGCAAGTACGACTTTTGTTTCTGCAACTGAAGTATACCCAAAGGAATATAACACAGAAGGAACGATTACATTTGAAGCAGGAGATGAGGGTGTAACTCCTCCTGTTGATCCAGAGAATCCTGATCCCAATAAACCTGTCGATCCATCAGATCCTCCAAGCCCTGGAACAGGAGGGGCATTATCGATTGATTATGGATCAAAATTCAAATTTGGGACTCAAAAAATTTCTACTGCGGATAAAACGTATTATGCAGCTGCTGATGTGATGAACGATGGGTCTAGAAAACCGACATATGTCCAAGTGACAGATAGGAGAGGTACCTTATCTGGGTGGAAATTAAGTGTCTCTCAACCAGAACAGTTTAAAACTGCCAGTGGGGATGAACTAGTTGGAGCACAGCTGAAATTTACGAAAGGGCAGGCTGTTTCTTTGGTTGATCCAACATATACACCGCAAACGGTGAATTCTGAATTAACGTTGACACCGGGAGGAAACAATACGTTAGCAATTAATGCTAAATCAGGAACAGGTGTGGGGACTTGGGTCTATCGATTTGGTGCAAATGAAAATGAAAATCAAGATGCGGTACAGCTTTCGGTACCCGGTAAATCTGTCAAGTTAGCGCAACAATATTCCACTAAATTAGTTTGGACATTAGAAGATACACCTAACAACTAGTTTACTGAAAAGAACTGTTAAAAATAAATACGTAGTCATATTGTCTTGCGAGGTAATCGAGCAAAAATTGTCAAAGGCTAGGCTAAATTTGTTTGGATACGAATAGTTCATCTAGGAATTTAACGATCAGGAGGAAAAGATATATTGAAAAAGAGGAGGATCGTGCTCATTTTAAGCAGTCTCTTAGTGACTAATATCTTTCCGATCATAGGGTACTCTTTGGAATTGAATCAGTTGGAGCATGGAAATAGAAGAGACGAAGAAAGCAAACTCACTTCGACATTCGACAGTTTAATAGAATCCAACCAGACACAAGAAAGCAGTGAGGATTTAAGTATTTCGAGTAGTGGAGAGACCACTGACAACGTAGAAGCTGAGGGTTCGGACAAACAAGGACTGGAAGATGCACCAATTTCTGCGGTTGAGCTGCCTGACGATCCCAATATTATTTCTATCGATAAAATTTTTCAAACACCTATCGGTACTAGCACGTCCATATTGGAAAATGGGAAGTTACTGCAGTTGAACCCAGCAGAAAGGTCTCAAAGAGGTGCTATTTGGTCAAATAAGAAGATTAGTTTACTCTCGGATTTTACATTTAAATCTTATTTATACTTAGGAAATCAACGAGATAGAGCGGGAGATGGCATGACCTTTACATTGACTGGCGATCCTAGAATGGCTAGTAATCCCAGTCAAGTTATTGGATCGCCAGGTATGGGAATTGGCTCATATTCTACTCGTTCTGGCCAACCTTACATTGCGAATGCGCTCTCGATTGAGTTTGATACGTATAAAAATAGTGGTTCTTCTGATCGAATGGATCGAGAGATAACTGCTGATAATAGAGGGCATGGACATGTCGCTTTTGTCACGCCTAAACCAAATAATAATAATTATTCTGGAGAGCATACTGGCGTGACGGTAGCTCCTACATTTCTTTCTAATGGCACATGGCGCTTGTTAATAATTAAATGGGACGCGGAGCAAAGAAGTCTTACTTATGATTTGGAAGGTGTCGGTCGCTCTTCTCGGATTATACCTGATCTCATTAGGCAGTTTGGTTCTACAGAAGTAAATTGGGGGTTTACTTCTTCAACAGGTACTTTTTTTCAAGAAAATGCTGTCGCTGTCACGCGACTTCCATCGAATGTCACATCAACAGCTGATGTAAAAGTCAACGATAGTGATTATGGGGCCATCGCTGAAGCTGGAGGAAACGATAAGATAACTATCAGAAATACATTGAAGGTCGAGGGGGATTTTCTTGAATATAAGAAAATGCAGACTAGTATCGACCTCCCACAAGAATTAACTATTCCCGAGCATATCTTGATCAATGGAAATCAAATTGATGCCAAAGATATCTTGATAACCGGAAATCGAGTCACGCTAAATCTGACAGATTATTTTATTGCTGGAGATACGTTAATAATCGAATTGGAGACAACTTTGCAGGAAGTAATTCCTGAAAAAGTACTCACTATGCATTTTGAATACCTTGAAAACGAGAATTTGATTGAGCAATCGAATGAAATAAACCTAAAGATCGCAAAGCTGAAGGAGATAGATATCCATGTTTATTATAAAGATAAAGACAGTCAGATTGATATTGCTGAAATGAAAACAATCACTGGGAAAATAGGAGAGAAGTATAAAGAAACTCCTATTGATATTGAAGGGTATGTTTTTGACTCGGATTCAGCGAATACAGAAGGCATCTTCTCCGAAAATACAGAGGATATCTATTTTTATTACAGAAAAGGCAAACTTTATCTCTCAACTGCTCCTCAATATGTCAATTTTGGAAAACATAAAATATCCAGTAGACCATTAAGTGAATTCGGACAGTTTTCAGGTGGGTTGAAAATTATAGATGAACGGGCTTTTGGAAGTTGGAAATTACAATTGAAACAAGAGAAAGTTCTTACAAATGGAGATTTTGAGCTTCCAGAAGCTCTTTCCTTTGTTACCTCTGAAAATACAACGGTTATAGGGACATCCGCTGTTACGATTTTCGAAAGTAATCAAAAGGGTGAAAGCGATTTGTCCTCTCTTTTAGATTCTACAGCTCATCGTGGAATCAGAATAGATATTCCTGTAGAAAACCAAAGAATCGGAACCTTTGAGGGGAAACTATCTTGGATACTTGCAGATGTCCCAGGAAATTAACAGGAAGAGAAGAATATAACAAAATTATTGAGTTTCAAGAAGGGCACAGGTACCATAGGCTCTTGTGTCCCACAGAGACAAGATTTTGTTATAGTCTTCTCTTACATATGATTAAAGGAGCGATTTTCTTGAGACCAAAACAACAATTATTTATAACACTCCTAGTTATTTTAGGGGCACTTTTTAACAATATATCAGTGTCAGCTAGTGCATTTAATTTTTCAGTGACGCCGATAACTTCAGAGAATCAAATCGACAAGAGAAAAACTTACTTCGATCTTCAACTTGATCCGGATCAGGAAGTAGAAGTAAAAGCGGAATTGAGAAATGATACAGAAAAAGAAGTGAAAATCGATATTTCTGTGAATAGCGCAACCACCAATTCAAATGTGATGGTTGAATACGGAAAAAACGAGATTGAAAAAGACATGAGCCTGATCTTTGATCTGGTAGATTATGTGAGCTATCCACAGATAGTGACGCTAAAACCTAAAAGTGTCCAAACCGTTGCTTTTCATGTCAGGATGCCGAATGAGCGATTTGATGGTGTATTGGCTGGTGGGATCACATTCCAAGAAATCCAGACGGAAAAGGACCAAACAGAAACTAAGGATCAAAGCTTATCGATTGAGAATGAATACACCTATATTATTGCTTTGTTGATGCGACAGACACTGAACGAAGTTGCTCCGAACCTTACTCTTCATGAAGTTAAACCAGATCAAATCAATGCAAGAAATGTCATCTTAGCAAACGTTCAAAATGATCAAAAAACCTATATCAATCAAGTAGTTATTGAAACAAAAATTACAAAAAAAGGACATTCTGAAGTTTTATATCAAGAGGAAAAAGAAGGATTGCAGATTGCGCCGAATACAAATTTTTCTTTTCCAACTGCTTTAAATGGTCAACCGCTAACCCCAGGTGAATATCACCTTACAATGACTGTTTTAGGAAATGAAAATGAAAATGGAAAATTTTCGAGAAAAAATGGAAATACTACGATCAACTATACCAATCAATGGGTATTTGAAAAAGATTTTACAATAGACGGAAAAGTAGCCAAGGAATTGAACACGACGGATGTTACGATTAAAAAAGACAATAATTGGATTTATATCTTAGTAGCTTCACTTTTCTTATTGTTTATTTTATTATGCATACTTTTGTTTGTTTTGAGAAAAAAAGAAGAGAAAGAAAAGTAAGGTTAAGATAACAAATAGTAAATTTTTATTATTGTAGGATGGTTGGGCTCTTTTTATAACAATATAAAATATACCATTTTATTAATAAAAATGCATACTAGTAAATGATATAATTATTATAACAGGTTTGATCGCGAGAAAGGCCAAATAAAACGCTCTCCAAAATGTTAAAAAAAAGACAGGACGATGTATATTATACAAACAAGAATCGCTGACAACAGTGACTCGGATCCAGGAAATCAGTTTTATCCCCAGCTAATTGGTGAATGCATGGAAAGTAATATACGTAGAAAGAGCTGATGACTAATGAATTATGAGTTTTTTTTAAGCAAAGAAGATCACAGAAGTTATTCATTACTTAAATATTTAGAAGCAAGCTCAAATTTATCAGAGTCAATATCGAATGTTCAAGAAGAGTTGTCGCTATCGACATTTCTCTTGAAAAAAACGATCGATAAGCTGAAACATGATTTACAAAAGTTCGATCTAGAGAAAAATTTGCGAGTAACCGTCAGTGAATTGGATATATGTCTGGAAATTAATGGAAAATGTTCTAGCAAAGCTTTGTTATCTCGTTATATAACGGATTCTTTATCTATGAAAATGGTATTGGCTTTCTTTCAGGAAAAATATATCTCAGTAGAAAATTTTGCTAAACAGCATCACGTGAGTTATTCTGTGGCTTATAAAGTATTACAAAGACTAAAAAGAAATCTAAAAAAATATCAAATTTTTTTTGAAAAGAGAAAGTTGACAGGGAATCCTAAAAACATTCGGCTTTTTTTATATAATCTTTTTAACTCAACAGAGATAAGTTTTGTGGAATTGTATACGCTACCTATAATTATAAAAACAGAAAAAATGTTAAAAGATTTAAAACAGTATTATCCTCTGTCTGCTTATGAAAAAAAGAAATTATTCCACTTTTTAGCAATCAACCTGTTGGCTGAACAAGCTGATTCTTTAGATATTGCTAGCAATCAGTCGCTATTTTTTTCGGATATAGGATTTTACCACTTAAAAGGAGTATTAGGAGAAAAATCCGTTATTTTTATCAATAAGACACTCTCTTGGCTTTATCTTCATGATAAATTGGATCAAAAATACTTGAGAAAAAATGAAGATGAAACAATCGAATGGTTGAATGAACGATTCATTGAAAGTTTTGAAAATCAGTTTAATCTGTTGCGAGAAGAGACGAGCCAATTGATCCGAAGAGAGTTAACCAAAATACATTTTAAACTTTTGCATTACACTATTAATAAAGCTGATGAATTTCCACTTGATGTTTCTTTTTTTAGAGAAAACTATCCAGCATTTTATTGCTATTTGATAGAGTATATAAATGATCTAACGTCAAAACGCAAAGAGTTGCTTCAAGATAAATTTTTTCTTTTTTTCAGTTATTTATTATTATTGATCAATCACATACCCATTCAACTGATTTCTGAACCAGTAAAGATCATCATCGATTTTTCTTATGGTGCTGCCTATAATCAATTTATCAAGAAAAATTTAAGCTTGTACATTAATCTGAACACGGAAGTGATAGAGGCAGGAAAGCCTGAGTTCCCGGATGTTATAATCACGAATAGGAATAATCTATATGAAGAAAGTGCATCTCAAGTAGTGGTTTGGCTCGATCCGCCAAGAGCAGTAGACTGGGGGAATCTTACAAAGATTTTGTTGACTATCCAAGAAGAGAAATACAAAGACAGCAAAATTGACAAGCAAATAGACGATTTTCCTGAAGAAATCATCGACAGGATCGAATAGTGAACTTCTTTTAGAAAGTCCGACTGCTTTTTCTAAAAATAAAAAAACTTGGTACGCAATCGCTGTACCAAGTTTTTTTATTTAGCTTTTGATTAAGCCATAAATAATAATTTATATAAGAATACTGCTACGACACCAGCACAGATAGGTGCTACAACTGGTACCCATGCATATCCCCATTGAGAAGAACCTTTATGTTTCAATGGAAGAAGTGCGTGTACAAGACGTGGAGCAAAGTCGCGGGCTGGGTTTAGTCCAGGACCTGTAGGACCACCAAGTGAAGCAACTAATGTCCATACAAGGAAACCGAGTGCTAAGTGAGCTGTACCAAGATTATCTTGGAAGAATGGTGCTTTTGTAATACCTAAGGCACCAAAGAATAAAACGAATGAACCAAAGAATTCATTGACGAAACCATTGAATTTAGAACCAACGCTGTTGATTGTTGAGAATGTACCTAACACATGGTTCACGTCTTCTGTTTGGTCGTAGTAAGGTTTGTAACAAGCTACTACGATCAATTGTCCAATCGCTGCACCAATCAATTGTGCAATGATATAAGGAACAACTTCAGCCCAAGGGAATAGACCATTAGATGCTAAAGCAATTGTAAATGCTGGGTTGATGTGGTTACCGCTGATTCCACCAAAAATCATTGCTGGCATCATAACCCCGAATCCATACCCGACAGCAATCAGCATCCAGTCACTGCCATATCCTTTTGTACCTTTTAAATCTACGTTTGCTACAGCACCGTTACCTAGAACGATTAGTAATGCTGTACCAATCATTTCCGCCGCAAGACGGGTCATTAGTGAGTAATCCATAAATACCTCCAAAAGTTATAAAAATGCAAAAAAAAAGAAACATCAACACGAAAAGCATCGGTGCAGTGTTTCGTGTCGGAAGGATTTCTGCAGTCTTAACAAATGTGAATAAAAAAATGAATTCCATTACTTATAAGAAACCAGACCAACAGTAAAACTCCAACTCTTTTTAAAAGTTCTCCACAAACCACCAAGCTTAACTATAAATATACCAAAAAAAAAACGTTTTTTTTCTCAAAAATTGTATCTTAGAAACAGCATGTTTTGAAACTTTCAGAAAAGGTTTGTTAGTAAAATGAAAGCTATACGTAAGGAGTGTTGTTTGATGAAATTTTTTCAAGAGTTTTTCATTATTATTTTCTTTTCTGTATTAGGAGAAGGCATACGGATTTTTGCTCATTTACCTATTCCTGGAAGTATCTTAGGTATTCTTTTTTTATTTTTAGCATTTGAAATGCATCTTGTTGATCCTGAAAAAATCGGAGCAACTGGTGATTTTTTATTGAATAATCTAGCTATTTTATTTGTTCCTGCTGGTGTAGGTTTATTGGAATATTTTGATGATATTGCTTCGATATGGCCTGTTTTACTGGGAGCAGTCGTCGTGTGTTCCATCGTCACGATGGTTGCAGCGGGAAAAACGGCAGAAGGTGTAGAAGCTTTGCTGGGCTATGTCCGTAAGAAAAAAGCAGGAAGGGTATCTGTAAACGAAATGGAGGAAAATCAAATTGACTGAGTTTTTTGTGAATCCACTATTTGGCTTAAGTTTGACTTTAGGAGTGTATGTATTATCTGATAAATTTTTGCGGAAATATAAACTGCCTGTTTTGAATCCTCTCGTATTATCGATTGTTGTTATTATCTTATTTTTGCATTTTTCTGGGATCAGCTATAAAGACTATAATATCGGGGGCAATTTTTTGACTATGCTGATTACTCCTGCGACAGTGGCACTTGCCATCCCTCTTTATAAAAACTTCCGTTTACTGAAAGAGAATTTTTATCCTGTAATGGCTGCGATTTTAGCAGGAATAGTCGCAAATTGCTTGGTTAGTGTAGGGTTCGGTTACTTCTTCTCTCTTCATAAAGAGATGGTGATCTCATTACTACCTAAATCTGTAACGACGGCTATTTCTGTCGATTTATCTCATACGATGGGCGGGGTGAATGCCGTGACACTTGCTATTGTTGTCTCTACAGGTATTTTTGGTTCGCTGATCGCCACTCATATTTTCCGCCTATTCAAGATCGAAAGTCCAGTTGCTCGCGGTGTGGCGTTAGGAAGTACTTCTCATGCTATCGGTACAGCAAAAGCAATCGAGATTGGCGAAATAGAAGGAATCATTTCCGGACTTGCGATATGCGTAAATGGGATATTGACCGTTTTGTTGCTGCCGTTATTCTTTCAGCCTTTTGCTGGCTTGTTTTGATGCGAAAACCACTATTTTATGCTACAATAACCAAAACGTTCGAGCATAAAAAAGGAGGGAAAGACGTGTATTTGTCTTCCGAGTATCTTAAACAATTTGATAAAGATCTATATTATAAGATTCTCCTCCTAGAAAGTTTTGAGGATCAAGCTTGGCATACCGCTGCACAATTAGCGCAAGTTGTTCAGCTGGATGCCCGCAGCGTGTCGAAATACCTGAACGAGCTGTCTAAAAACTATCAGCAGTTTAGCGGTAAGACACACCCTTTGTTTACAAAAAATCACCGTTCTGGTTATAACTTTTATGATACGCTCGATTCAATTGAACATGAGCGTTTTTTGATCTATCTCGTGCAAAGTACGCTGAAATTCCAGTTGCTGCACGACATTTTTTTTGAAGAATTCCATACAATGTACCAATTTGCGCAAAAGCATTACATTAGTGAATCTACTGCTCATCGAAAAATCAATGAATGGAAACAGCAACTGCAAACTTACGGAATTCGGCTGCAACGAGGTACATATATCGCTCAAGGCGAAGAAGAAATCATTCGACTTTACTTGCATATGACATTCTGGCAGTTGTTTCGAGGGAAAATCTGGCCATTTGAAACGATTTCTCAAATGGACGTAAAGAATATGGCAGAACATATCATGGCTTTTTTTAATGTTCGTCTGAACGAGATCAAAAAAAGACGATTGGAATACATGCTAGGTGCCTTTTTTTTAAGAAAATCACAGAAGCATTATGTTGTATTGAATGAGAAAAAAAGACGGCTGATTTCTGACAATCTGTTGTTCCAGCGATTTTGCCAAGTCATGGAGCCGGTATTTCCTAATTATTTTCAAGTAGAAGACGAGTTAGGCGCATTATTTCTTGTACTGATGACTCGTGAAGAATATTATAGTGATCCTAAGATACGGAAGAAAATTTTTGATTTTCATCAACAAGCAAAAACACCGCCCTTTACAGCCCTTTCAGAAGCAAAAGCCGCTCTTTCTCTTTATCAGGAAGAGCAGGGGCTGCCAGCAGAAAATCTAACCTTCGAGGCAGAAAACTATTTATTCAGCAGTCATTTTTTCGCCTATCTTTTTCCTAATGCGAAAGAAACGATTGATGGCAATAGTAGTGATTTTATTAATCATTTAGTTATTGAAAACAAGGAATTGAAACAATGGCTCGTACATTTTTTTGAAAGTAGACACAAACATCCCAATCATCTGGCATTTAAAAATCATGCGTTTTTGATGGGTCGGTATCTGACTGTGTTTAAAACATTAGGAGCCTTTACTCCACAGCTTCCAAAGATCACGATCCTTTTAATGACAGATTTCCCATTATTTGAAGAGCAACTGTTAGAGGAGGGATTACGGACATTTTTCCGTAATGAGTATCAGCTGATTTTTCTGCCAACAGATTATCGGGGGAGAGAAGTTGATCTTCTGATTTCGACAAGTAAAGTCCACCGCAAACCATGGGCGGATCTTGACTATTTTATTGTGACCGAAGAACTAAAATTAATTGATTACATCCAACTATCTCAAAAATTTGAAATGATTCAAAAAAAAAACTATTAAAACAATAACAAAGAAGGAGAAAAAAGATGACATTTGAAGAAATTTTACCAGAATTGAAAAAAGGTGCAAAGATTATTCGTAAAGGATGGAGTGGATTTGAACTTTATGTTGTTCTCGTATCCGATGATGAATTTGATGGCTGTCCAGTGACACCTTACTTATTGATCAAAACAAGTGACGAAGGTTTTTCCAGCTTCGCTCCTACAGTTTGTGATATTTTAGCAGATGATTGGGCGATCGTAGAATGAAAAACCAGTATCCAGATCTAGCTAAACAGGTTGTATTTATCACAGGAGCTGCTTCTGGAATTGGTGCTGCGCAAGCCCGAGCGTTTCTTGAACAAGATGCTTTTGTATTTGGATTAGATCAAAAGTTCGGTAAAATGGAAGAACTCTCTTTGCGATTTCCTGAAACTTTTGCCTACGCACTAGGTGATGTTCGACAAATGAAAGAACTCCAACAAGCGGTATCGAAATGCCAGGATCGTTTTGGTGAAGTTACGATTTTACTGAATACATCGGGGATATTGGATGCCTACAAACCATTGATGGAAACTGACGAATCGCTGTGGGATCTTATTTATGAGACGAATGTGAAAAGCATGTATCAGCTGACAAAAATCATCCTTCCTGATATGATCCGCCGAAAAAGCGGAACAATCATCAACATGGCTTCGATTGCGGGTTTGGTTGCTGGCGGAGGTGGGATCGCTTATACAAGTGCGAAACATGCAATCGTCGGATTTACCAAACAACTCGCTCTGGATTACGCAGGACAGGGTATCCGAGTAAAAGGAATTGCTCCAGGAGCCATCCAAACACCAATGAATGCGGCTGATTTTGAAGGGAAAGGTGAGATGGCTGAGTGGGTCGCAAATGAAACACCAGTCAAGCGATGGGCACAGCCGGAAGAAGTAGCTGAGCTGACGTTATTTCTTGCCTCTCCTCAAGCAAGCTACATACAAGGAACGATCATCCCAATCGATGGCGGATGGTTGTTAAAATAACCTTGTGTTTTTTTCAAGCTTCTGTATGATAAAACTAAAGAGAGAAACAACGGTTGATGATAAAAGAAAGTCGATGACTGTTCCCGACATTCGATGCCGAACAGCCAGTTCAAAAAATTCTTTTTAATAATCGTTAATATTCGAAACTAAGCGGCTTTTCACGACCTTTTGATATAAACGGTGTTCAAAAGCTTGCAACTGCGGTAACAAGTCCAGCCAAATGAAAAATATAAGGAGCTATTTTTATTTGGCTATTCTTATTACTTGTTGCAGGGCAGCTTTTTCACTACCTTCTGCGGCACTTCAGTTGGAATTTTCTTCCCATCCTTTGGTCGCAGTCATTACCAAGATAAAATTATCTTGCAAAGGAGAAATAGAACATGGAAAAAAATAATACCCGTTCAGCCAAACGCTGGACAACGACAGATGTGACTCGGATGGCGCTAGTCACTGGTTTATATGTGGCAGTGACGCTGGTTTTGTCTGTCTTTAGCTTTGGAGTGATTCAGATTCGTCTCTCGGAGATGTTCAACTATCTGTCCTTGTATAACAAAAGATACATCGTCGCGGTAACAGCGGGAGTAGCTTTGGCTAATATGGCTTCTCCTCTTGGACTGATAGATGTTGTAGTAGGAAGCGTCAGCACGCTGCTTGTATTGCTTATCAACTATAAAATCACTAGTCGCATCAAAAACATGAAAATCAAAATGGCTGTGACAGCATGCGTATTTGCTTTTTCCATGTTTACAGTAGCTGGTCAGCTAACGATTTTATATCAACTACCTTTTTTCTTGAATTGGTGGGTGATTGCTTTAGGAGAATTGGCATCAATGATTGTCGGTGGGATAATTATTTATTGGATCGGTAAAAAAGTGGATTTGTCAAAATAAAGATCTGTTTAATTTAAAATATGGCAGCGTGGAAGAGACTTTGAGTCTTCTTCCATGCTGCTTTTTTGATTAATTTGTATGAAGAAATCGATTTAGCCGTTTTTTCATCAAGATACCGATATAAGCTGCTCCAGTTGCCTTGATTGCTTCCGGCAGTAAAAACGGCAGTAGTCCACTGGCAAATGCAGTTGTAAAAGTAAGATCACCACTTATTTTCAGCCAGATCGTTCCGCAGATCAATGCAGCAAGAGAGCCCATTAGATTGGCAAAGATTGCATATAAGTAATGAGCATCCGTTCTTTCGATCATCCAACCAGTTATCCACGTTTGTAAGAGAAATCCAATCAAATATCCGCCAGTTGGCCCAAATAAAACAGCTATACCTCCAGTCATCCCTGAAAATACAGGAAGACCAATCAAGCCAAGTAAAAGATAAACTACAACAGATATCAATCCTAGTTTTCTTCCGAGAAAAGTTGCTGTTAATCCAATAGCAAATGTTTGCCCCGTCAAAGGAACCAAGCCAAAAGGAATGGTCATCTGAGAAAGGACAGAAATAATCGCGGCAAATTCCGCAGCAAGTATTAATTCTTTCAATGTTCGGTTCATAATGCCCTCTTTTCGTTAACTTAATATTTTTATTTGGTTAACGAAATTGTAAAACAAAGTGATTACTTTGTAAATAGAAAATATAAAAAAAGACCAGCTATCCAATAGATAGCGGTCTTTTTCAAGAAAGCTTTTGAAATTATAAGCTTTGGTTGTAGTATTCAACGACAAGAGCTTCGTCGATTTCTGGATATAGTTCGTCACGTTCTGGTAAACGAGTCAATGAACCTTCCAATTTTTCAGCGTCAAAGCTTACGAATGCTGGGCGTCCAACAGTTGCTTCTACAGCTTCTTTTACTGTTACGATGTTTTGTGATTTTTCACGAACTGAGATCACTTGACCCACTTCTACGTGGTATGAAGGGATATCAACGCGTTTGCCATCAACTAAAATGTGACCATGGTTAACTAATTGACGTGCTTGACGACGAGTCGTTGCAAGTCCTAAACGGTAAACAACATTGTCTAAACGTTGTTCTAGTAAGATCATGAAGTTAACACCATGTTTACCTTCTTTGATTTTGCTAGCTTTTACGAACAAGTTACGGAATTGACGTTCGTTCATTCCGTACATGTGACGAAGTTTTTGTTTTTCAGTTAATTGCATGCCGTATTCTGATTGTTTGCCACGGCTGTTAGGTCCATGTTGACCTGGTGCGTAAGGGCGACGTGCTAATTCTTTTCCTGTGCCTGACAATGAGATGCCTAAGCGACGAGAAATTTTCCATGATGGTCCTGTATAACGAGACATTAAAATTTCCTCCAATGAATATAAGTTTTTGGAGTAAAATAATCCGTTGAAAAATTCATAATCATATAGTTTGTTCTTCAATCTTCACCTTTGCAGCCGCGGTTACACAATCGAACCCGAGACGGGGCAACAAACTAGGGATGAGTTATTATTTTTCTGCTGCATTATTTTACACAAACTACAGTATATGATAGATCATCCACGAATGTCAAGATAATTAGTACATAAAAACGCTTTACAAACCTAGGCTGTCTTTATAAAATGAGAGGGTATGTGCAAATGGAAAAAAGCGAAGGAAGTTTAAGGAGAAAATCAATGAATCCGGTATCACCATTATTTGAGAAAATCGATGCTTCAATTGAAAAGAAGGCGAATCTTTTTGAAAACAGCTTTTCACGTTACGCTGTTCGAGCGGTTCTCGCCTGTTTGTTTTTGACTTTAGGAACGGCTGTGGCATTTGCAATCGCGATGAAGGGGGAAGATATCGCGCATGGTCTAGGAAAGATTTTATACGCATTTATGTTCAGCTGGGGTCTGGTCATGATTCTATACATGAACGCTGAATTAGGAACATCGAATATGCTTTATATGACCGTGGGTGTTTTTCGGCAGAGACTTGCTTTAAGTAAGGCAGCCAAGATTCTATTTGCCTGTATTTTTTTCAATATGATTGGCGGTATATTATGTGGATTTCTTATTTCTATGACTACGCCATTTCAAGATTTAACGTTGGACAACTTTATGTTAGAATCAATAGCAGTAAAACTAGCAAAACCTGCAGCAACGATTTTGGTGGAAGGGATGTTTGCGAATATCGTTGTCAATACCGCTGTACTGATCAGCATGCGGATGAAAGAGGATGCCGGGAAAGTGATCACAGTCGTATTCATCATTTTCATTTTTGCTTTTTTAGGATATGAACACGTGATAGCGAATTTTCCTGCCTTTACGCTTGCTTACTTTGCTTCTCAAGGACAGACGGATGGAATGACAGTCAGCAATGTGTTACATAATTTGTTTTTTGCTTTGGCAGGAAATTATATTGGTGGCGGTTTAGTAATGGGACTGGGATATGCTTGGCTGAATCAGTCAAAATCATCCTATGTGGACTAAAAAGTCGTTCATTAAAGGGGAAGTGCCATGGAAGTTTTAGTTTTTCCAAAAAATGAGGAAAAAGCGTTACAAATGGAAAAGTACATGAAAAATCTTTTTTCCTTTGCTGGAGTACCTAAGCCGGAACGCGCTCTTTTACAACAACCGTTACTGGATGAGAGCAAAAATTTATCTATTTCTGAAGTTTTAGCTTTTGTTTATTATTATTATGAACAAATCGAAAGAGAGTATCAGTATGTAGCGATCGATTTAGTCCAGAAAAACATCAAACGGCTTACATTTGAAGACTTAGTCGTATTGTTGCCACTAGTTCAGAAAAAAGAATGGTGGGACAGCATCGACTCTTGGAGAAAAGTATACAGCACATGGTGTAAAGCCTACCCAGAGCAGCGTGAAGAAGTCTTTCAATTGTTTGAAAAAAAGGAAGATTTTTGGCTACGTCGAATAGCAATCACGTTGCAATTAGGTTATAAACAGCAAACAGACACAGGACTATTGATCCGAGCAATAGACGAAGATCGTCAAACAAAGGAATTCTTTATCCAAAAAGCAATTGGTTGGGCATTACGCGATTACAGTAAGACCGATGCCGATTGGGTAAAAAGACAGCTGACAACAGATTTGAGTAAGTTAGCTGTTCGAGAGGTAAGTAAGTATTTATAAGAAAGCGAGACGACAAGAGATGAGACGCAAATTATTTGCTTTTGATATTGATGGAACGTTGTTAGATTCAAACAAACAAGCTTTAGATAGCACGAGAGAAGCATTGGAAAAATTACGCAAAGCCGGTCATCTGGTCACGATTGCTACAGGGCGGAGCCGATTTCATGCGCAAGAGATCATTCGCGATCTTGATTTTACGAACTACATTTTATGTAATGGAGCGGCCGGTTTTTTAGACCATGAACAAGTATATAAGAATTTACTAGATCGCGACCAGTTGGATGCGTTCGTTCAAGAAGCGCATCATGAGCAGATCGATACAGCTTTTGTCAGCTTAGACAATATCAAGCGTTCTTCTTCCAATGATGTAACGGTGATGGAAGAAGCGATGCATTCTTTCGGTGCTGTCTTGCCTGAATTAGATCAGTTTTTTGCAGAGGAACAAGAAATATACCAAGCGTTAGCATTTTTCGATCAAACATATGATGGGAAGTTCTCTTCATATGATAAAATTCGATTTGTCCGCTGGCATGAGAACAGTGTAGATGTCGTACCTAAAAATGGTTCTAAAGCAGCGACAATTCTGCACTTAGCAGAACAAGTAGGCATCCCTCATGAAGACATCATCAGCTTTGGCGATGGACAAAACGACCGTGAAATGTTGCGCATGTCAGGAATTGGGATAGCTATGGGGAATGCTGTGCCAGAAGTACAAGCAGAAGCTAAGATGGTCACTGATACAAACGATCAGGATGGAATTTGGAAGGCATTGAAAGAGTTAAGCGTGATTTAAAAGAGGTTGTGAAAAAGCTGTTCTGCATCAAGTAATAAGCCCAGCCAAACAAAAATAGCTCCTCCTATTTTTCGTTTTTCTGGGCTTATTACCGCAGATGCAAGCTTTTGAACACCGTTTAAGGAAGAGGTCGTGACAGAAGTGGTCAGTTTCAAGAAATAAGAAGGGATTTACGAAAATTGCTTCTCAAATTTTTGTAAAATTACGGCTTATTTCTGAAGAAGTAGATGAAACAACGTTTATTCGGGAAATGGGACTGTGACAAGATGTTTGTCATAGTCCCATTTTTTTATTTTATTTTTCAAAACTAAGAAATACCAGGAAAGAGTTCCTTTTGTTTGACCTTTTCTTTCTTATTGAAAACAACTATAATATAGAGTGATGTTAAAAGAGAAGAGGAATTTAGTGTGCGGGTATTGTTTATTGGTGATGTAGTAGGTTCAATGGGACGAGAGATGATTACTGAATATCTTCCTAGATTGAAGAAGAAGTACCGTCCGCAAGTAACGATTGTAAATGGTGAGAATGCCGCTTCTGGACGTGGAATCACAGAAAAAATCTATAAAAAATTTTTGCAAGACGGCGTAGATGTCGTGACGATGGGGAATCATACGTGGGACAACCGCGGAATCTTTGAGTTTGTAAATGAAGCTAAAAAGATGGTTCGTCCGGCAAATTTTCCGGAAGGGACGCCTGGACAAGGGATGGTCTTTGTCAAAGTGAACCAAGTCGAACTGGCAGTGATCAACATGCAGGCTCGTTCTTTTATGGTGGACTTGGATGATCCTTTTCGTAAAATGAATGAGCTGGTAGAAGAAGCCAGAAAACGTACGCCGATCATTTTTGTAGATTTTCATGGAGAAACAACAAGTGAAAAACAAGCAATGGGCTGGTTTTTAGATGGGAAAGTTTCAGCAGTGGTCGGTACACATACACACGTTCAGACAAATGATGCGCGAATTTTGCCAAGAGGAACAGCGTATCTGACAGACGTTGGGATGACAGGTCCCTATGATGGTATTTTGGGTATGCGCAGAGAACCTGTAATCGAAAAGTTTCTGACCGCATTACCAAAACGTTTTGAAGTTGTGGAACAAGGCCGATCGATTTTAAGCGGCTGTATCTTGGAATTGGATGATACGACAGGTCATGCAAAAGAAATCCAGCTGATTCAGATCAACGATGATCGACCGTTCATGGAGTAGAAAGAGAGGCAGTTTTTTGCAGCAGGAGCCGGAAATTCAAAAAGAAGTAAGGAAACTGACAAAACTTTTAAGAGAGAATGAAACGATCATTCGCTACAAAGAACTTGAAGAAAAGATCCAGCAAAACCAGTATTTAGCTGAGTTGAGAGAAAAAATCAAACAAGCGCAAAAAGATGCTGTTCATTTTGCCCACTATGACAAACCAGCAGCAGAACAAGAAGCAATCAAACAAGCGGATCAATTCATGCAAGAATTTGATCAGCATCCGCTTGTTGTAGCTTATAGAAAACAGCTGTTGGAAGCAGATGATCTGCTTCATCATTTAACAACTATGATACAAGAAGAAATCAATGGACAAATAGAGGAGGAAAAACATGCCTCAAAAAACTAAAAATACTCCTATGATGGAACAATATCTAAGCATCAAGGCCCAATACCAAGATGCTTTTTTGTTCTATCGTTTAGGAGACTTTTATGAACTATTTTACGAAGATGCGATCAAAGCGTCACAGCTTTTGGAATTAACGTTGACGAGCAGAAATCGAAATGCAGAAGAACCTATTCCTATGTGCGGTGTACCTCACCATGCAGCACAAGGATATATCGATGCCTTGATTGAAAAAGGCTATAAAGTAGCGATTTGCGAGCAGGTAGAAGATCCAAAGACGACTAAAGGGATGGTCAAGCGCGAAGTGATCCAGCTAGTCACTCCTGGTACAGTCATGGACAGCAAAGGATTGTCGGCAAAAGACAACAATTTTTTAACAGCTGTAGTTAGTCAAGGAAATGAATTTGGCTTTGCTTATGCCGATTTAAGTACGGGAGAATTGAAGACGGCTCGGTTGCATGATGAAGAAGCTGTTTTAAATGAAGCCTCTGCATTGCAGACAAAAGAACTCGTATTAGGCAGTGAGATCACTGATACCCTTCGTGAACAGCTAAGCGGGCGTTTAGGGCTAGTCTTTTCTCAACAAAATGAGATGGAAGAAAACGCGGAATTTAGCTTTTTGACAAGCGAACTAGTCGATCCGCTGAAAAAAGAAGCAACCGGCAAACTATTGACTTATTTATCGGTGACACAAAAGCGGAGTTTAGCTCATATCCAAAAAGCAGTAGAATACCAACCAGATCATTTTTTGAAAATGGATTATTATTCAAAATTCAACCTAGAATTAAGCCAATCTATTCGGACTGGGAAAAAGCACGGCACTCTTCTATGGTTGTTAGATGAAACAAAAACAGCAATGGGTGGCCGTTTACTAAAACAATGGCTAGACCGTCCGCTTATCCAGGCAAAACAAATTAAAGCAAGACAAGAAATGGTCGCTTCTTTGTTAGACAGCTATTTTGAACGTATCGATTTGCAGTCAGCATTAACGAAAGTCTATGATCTGGAACGCCTAGCAGGTCGAGTAGCTTTCGGTAATGTCAATGGGCGAGACTTGATCCAGCTGAAAAATTCTTTAGAACAAGTGCCAATGATCAGAGGGTTGATTGAAGGAATCGATCAAGGTCAATGGCAAAGTCTGCTTTCAGAAATGCAGCCGATGGACCATCTCGTCCAATTGATCGACCAAGCTATCCAAGATGATCCGCCGTTACAAATAACGGAAGGAAACATCATCAAAGATGGATTCAATGAGCAGCTCGATATGTACCGTTCTGCTATGAGAAACGGAAAGAAATGGTTGGCAGAACTTGAAGCAAAAGAGCGTCAAGAAACAGGAATCAAAAACTTAAAAATCGGATTTAACCGCGTTTTCGGTTATTATATAGAAATCACAAAAGCAAATCTTGGAAATGCAGAACTGGAGAAGTATGAACGAAAACAAACTTTAGCAAATGCAGAGCGTTTCATCACACCAGAACTAAAAGAATTGGAGACACAAATCCTCGAAGCAGAAGAAAAATCTGTTGATTTAGAATATCAGTTGTTTTTAGCTGTGAGAGAAGAAGTCAAAAAGGCTATCCAGCCGCTACAAGTACTTGCAAAAGCAATCAGTGCAGTAGATGTGCTACAAAGTTTTGCAACGATCAGCGAACGCTATCAGTATGTTCGGCCAGAACTTGTCAGTGACAAGCATCAGCTTCTGATCAAAGACGGACGACATCCTGTAGTAGAAAAAGTATTAGGACATCAGGAATATATCCCTAACAGCGTAGAAATGGCAGAAGACGAAATGATCTTGCTGATTACAGGACCGAATATGTCTGGTAAAAGTACGTATATGCGACAGTTGGCATTAACTGTTCTGATGGCGCAAATGGGCTGTTTCGTTCCGGCAAAACAAGCAGTTTTACCTATTTTTGATCGGATTTTTACCCGAATTGGTGCAAGTGACGACTTAATTGCTGGACAAAGTACTTTTATGGTAGAGATGATGGAAGCCAATCAAGCCCTGCGTTATGCTACGCCAAACAGTTTGATTTTGTTTGACGAACTAGGGCGAGGAACAGCAACCTATGACGGAATGGCGTTGGCCCAAGCAATCATCGAATATATCCATCGTCATGTACAAGCAAAAACACTCTTTTCTACTCATTATCATGAACTGACGGTACTTGAGAAAGAACTTCCGCAGCTTAAAAATGTCCATGTTGGAGCCGTTGAAAAAGACGGAGAAGTTGTCTTCTTGCATAAAATGATGGATGGACCTGCGGATAAAAGCTACGGCATACATGTGGCAAAGATCGCAGGATTGCCTTCCAATCTACTAGAACGAGCAGCAGATATCCTGCATACGCTAGAAAATGGCGATAACGGACACCATACTGTTCCAGCTGAAGTAGAAGAGAAAACTAAAACAGCCAAACAGGAGCAAATAAAACCACCTGCAGAAAAAGTAAATCAAGACCATATACAAGACCGTGTAAAAGAAGAAAACCAACAGCTTTCTTTATTCAGTGAATTATCCGAAAATGAAACAGAAGTCATTGAATCACTGAAGCAAATAAATTTACTAGAAATGACGCCAATGGATGCACTAAACACATTATATGAATTACAAAAACAACTGTAGGAAGAAGGCGGATATCGATGGCCAAAATCCAAGAATTATCTGAACGTTTAGCTAATCAGATCGCTGCGGGAGAAGTAGTGGAGCGACCAGCTTCCGTTGTGAAAGAATTAGTGGAAAATGCAATTGACGCCGGCAGTACTCAGATTGATATCTTAGTTGAAGAAGCGGGACTGCGGACGATCCAAGTGATTGATAACGGAGAAGGCATTTTGGCAGACGACGTAGAGAATGCCTTCAAGCGGCATGCGACAAGTAAGATCCATAATCGCGACGATCTTTTTCGCATACGAACGCTGGGCTTTCGAGGGGAAGCTTTGCCAAGTATTGCCTCTGTTTCTGAAATGACTCTGGAAACGGCGAATCAGGAAGAAAAACAAGGCACCTATCTGTCGCTGAAAGGCGGAGAAGTTATTGAGCATCGACCAGCACCACTGCGTCAAGGAACGAAGATTACCGTCAGCAATCTGTTTTTCAATACGCCAGCCCGCTTGAAATACGTGAAAACACTGCACACAGAATTAGCGAACATCGGGGACATCGTCAATCGACTGGCATTGAGTCATCCATCGATTGCTTTTCGTTTAGTACATGATGGAAACAAAATGCTGGCAACTGCTGGAAATGGCGATCTGAAACAAACAATTGCGGGAATCTACGGATTATCTACCGCAAAAAAAATGCTGAAAATCGAAGGAAAAGATCTAGATTTTGAGTTATTTGGCTATGTTTCATTGCCTGAGGTGACTCGTGCCAGTAGGAATTACTTATCGACGATCATCAATGGACGTTTTATCAAGAACTTTTCCTTGAATAAAGCAATCGTTGCAGGTTATGGGTCAAAATTAATGGTCGGTCGTTTCCCTATTGCTGTATTGGAAATCAAAATGGACCCGCTTTTAGTAGATGTAAATGTTCATCCGACGAAGCAGGAAGTCCGGCTGTCGAAGGAAAAAGAACTAACAGAGCTAATTAGTAACGCCATTCAAAAAGCATTGTCTCAAGAAAATCTGATTCCAAGTGCAGCGGATAATCTACGGTTTAAGAAAAAAGTACCTGATCAGCCTAAAACAGAACAAATCGAAATCGATTTGTCCTACGCTTTTGAAGAAGAAAAACCTAAAAAGCCAAGTAGTTTGAATTTTGATCGAGAGACAGGTACCTTTTTCGTAGAAGAACCAAAGAACACATTTGTTGACAGAATTGTTGATAAGTCTGTGGAAAATGTTGAAAACTATTCTGGTTTTTCTGAAGAAAACACCACTTATCCAGAAAAAACAGCGAAAACGGTGGATAAGTTTGGTGAAAATGTTGATAACTTTGTAGAAAAAACAGTGGAAAAATCTGAAAAGAAAGAATTTCCCATTGTGGATAACATGGAGAAAACAAATGAAGAACAAGCAGATAAATCCGTAGAAGAGGATGAAAAGATTTACGAGGAAGAATTGACACTCCATCCTGAATTTGATTTCACTCAAGGAAACGACAAAACATTAGAACAAGCCATCAAGAAATTAGAAACGGAAAAACCAGTACAACGTTTTCCTCAGTTGGAATATTTTGGACAGATGCACGGAACGTATCTTTTTGCCCAAAGTAGCGATGGGTTGTACATCATTGATCAGCATGCTGCCCAAGAGCGCATTAAGTATGAATATTTCCGGGAAAAAATTGGGGAAGTATCTGATGATCTGCAAGAATTGCTTGTTCCATTTGTGTTAGACTATCCAAACAGTGATGCTTTGAAATTAAAAGAGCAAAAACACTTGCTAGAAGATGCAGGGATTTATTTAGAAGAATTTGGTCAAAACAGCTTTATTGTACGGGCCCATCCTACTTGGTATCCCAATGGAGAAGAAGAATCGATTATTCGGGAGATGATCGATATGCTGCTGACAACTGGAAGTGTGAGTGTAAAAAAATTCCGTGAAGCAACAGCAATCATGATGAGTTGCAAACGATCGATTAAAGCCAACCATTATTTGAATGAAGCACAAGCACGTGTGCTGCTGAAGGATCTGGCACGATGCGAAAATCCTTTCAATTGTCCCCATGGCCGTCCAGTATTGATTCACTTTACCAATTCGGATATGGAAAGGATGTTCAAACGAATCCAAGACCCGCATTAAGTCAAAGAGAAGAGGGAAAACATGAAGATTGTATTAGCATCCCAATCACCAAGAAGAAAAGAGTTATTGGCTCATATCGTTTCAGAATTCGAGATTGAACCTGCTGATATCGATGAAACGCCATTTCCAGACGAACAGCCCGTCGATTATGTTCGTAGAATGGCTGAAGAAAAAGCACGAACTGTCTGGGAACAAGATGAAAAAGAAGACCATTTAGTGATTGCCAGTGACACGACTGTTGTTCTCAATCAAGAGATCATGGGTAAACCAGAAGATCTGGCTGAGGCTGAATTCATGCTGAAAAAACTAAGCGGGGAAACACATACTGTATATACAGCTGTTGTTTTAAAAACAAAGGAACGAGAAGAACGGATACTAGCAGAAGCACATGTCACTTTTTATCCTTTGACAGACGAAGAGATCAAACGCTACTTGGAGACGGGGGATTATGCGGATAAGGCAGGGGCATACGGCATCCAAAATGCTGCGAGTGTATTCGTCAAAGAAATTTCTGGAGATTATTACAGTATCGTAGGATTTCCGATTGGTGCTGTCAATCAGGCACTGAAAACATTCATTTAAACAAAAAAGCGGACTATCTGATTTTCGATTGAAAATCCATGATAGCCCGTTTTTTTTATTGAAAAGATTACTTATCTACTCTGACTAAGATTTTACTTCAGCTTTACCGACTGCTTCGCCCGGGCGAACAAGTCCTGATTGGTCAAGAGAAAGTCCTGCAACTTTTTCATTATTGGTCAAAGCAACAATAATGTCAGTTTTCTTGCCAGCTTGTTCTATTTCTGGCAAATCCATTTCAGCAATCAGGGTCTCTGGTGTGACAAGGTATCCTTCTTTCACGAATACATTGAAAGGAACACCCTTTAGTTCAACAGTATCTAATCCCATGTGAACAAGTACTTCCAGCCCCTCATTAGAAAGAATACCAATGGCATGTTTTGTTTCAAAGACACTCGTCACTTTACCGTTTACTGGTGCATAGACTTTGCCGTTTGACGGTTCGACAGCATAACCGTCACCCATCATTTTTTGTGAGAAAACTGGGTCATTTACTTCAGTTATTTCCTTGATGGTCCCTGCAGCGACTGCGAATAATGTTTCTTTTGTTGCAACTGCCGTACCAGTTGCTGAAACAGGTTCGAAAGACTGTGGCGTTGCTGTTGCGCCATTTGCTGTTTGAAGTTGTACATCAGCAGCATTTTCAGGAACAGCAGGATCAATCTTATTCAAAATTCCCTGACGTCTAAAGATGATCGTCAAGCCAAATGGAATGATGACAGCAATGATCATTGCGATGATGAAAGGTACCCATGTTTCTGCTTGGATAGCTAGTATTCCTGGCAAACCGCCTACTCCGATCGCGTTAGCTCGAACACCCATCAAGTTAGCAAACATGCCAGCTAATCCAGAGCCGACCATTGCAGCGACGAAAGGATAGACGTATTTCAAATTGATTCCGAACATAGCAGGTTCAGTTACGCCTAAGTAACAAGAAATCATTGCTGGAATCGAGATTTGTTCTTCTTTTTTATTCCCACGATGTAAGAAGATGATGGCTAAGACTGCAGAGCCTTGGGCGATATTTGATAAAGCAATCATCGGCCATAAATTCGTTGATCCGAAATCTGCAATCAGCTGCATATCGATGGCATTGGTCATATGGTGGAGACCAGTAATCACTAAAGGAGCATACAGGAATCCGAATACGGCACTAAACAACCAGCTGATAGAAGACGTCAATCCAGTATTTACGATATTTGAGATCCAGCTTCCGACTGTCCAGCCGATAGGACCTAAAATAACGTGTGCAGCTAAAACAGTTGGTAACAATGAAAACAATGGAACAAAAATCATCGAGATCGACTGAGGGATATATTTGCGGAAGAAGATTTCTAGATACGCTAACATAAACCCTGCCAGCATGGCTGGAATAACTTGCGCTTGATAACCAATCATCTGGACTTGAGCAAAACCAAAATCCCAAAATGGAATATCTGCTGCGGCTGTGGAAGCTACACTATAAGCATTTAATAATTGCGGAGAAACTAACGTAATTCCTAAAACGATTCCTAATATTTGTGTAGTACCCATCTTTTTTGCAATACTCCAAGTGATACCTACTGGAAGAAAATGGAAAATTGCTTCACCCGGTAACCACAAAAAGGCATTGACACCATTCCAAAACTTCGAGTGTTCAACGATTGTTCCACCAAGACTTTCAAACTGGATACCTTCAAGTACATTTCTGAATCCAAGGATCAATCCACCGACAATGATTGCAGGAATCAGTGGTGTAAAGATTTCTGCTAAAACGGCAATAGCACGTTGAACGGGATGAAGGTTTTGTTTTGCAGCTGCTTTTCCTTGTTCTTTGGAAACCCCTTCAACTCCAGATACTGCAACGAAGTCGTTATAAAAAGTAGAAACATCGTTTCCTATGATGACTTGGAACTGTCCTGCATTCGTGAACATCCCTTTTACGCTAGGTATATCTTCGATCGCTTTTTCGTCCGCTTTTCCTGGATCATTCAGGACAAAACGCATACGAGTCGCACAATGACTAACTGCAGCAATATTTTCTTTTCCGCCGATATCATGTAACAGCTTCTCGGCATCTGCTTGATATTTTGCCATATCAATAAACCCCTTTCTCTTAACTTGTCTATGCAAGTTGTTTCTTCATTTACTATACTTTTTTTCGGAGAGAATTGCAAGCGTTTTATTAAAAAGTACGAGAGAAAATGATATCGTTTTAAAAAGCTTAAAATAAGCTTTTCTTAAAAATAGGAACATTGAAATACAAAAAGAGCTGTAGTATAGTGAAGAAATGATGGAAGAACGAGTGAGGGAAAAAACATGAATAAGTTCAATGAAATTTTTTTAGATTTGGAACAGAAAATTTTAGCGAAAGAATATCCTCCGCATTCGCTTTTACCCAGTGAGAACCAATTGATCAAAATTTATGGTGTTTCACGAGAAACAATTAGAAAAGCGCTGAATCTTTTGACTACGGAAGGTTATATTCAAAAAAAACAAGGAAAAGGTTCGATCGTACTGGATCGGAATCGCTTCGACTTTCCTATTTCTGGATTGACTAGCTATAAAGAGCTACAGGAGACCCAACGTATTCCAAGTGAAACGATCATCCATACGTTAGAAGAAACAGAAGTGACAAAAGCATTGAACGAGATCACTGGCTGGGAGATCGGTGCGCCTGTTTGGCATTTGATACGCGAAAGAAAAATCAATGGCGAAGTAGTTATATTAGACACCGATTATCTATTAAAGGAAATCGTTCCTATTTTAACTCCAGCACAAGCACAAGGATCGATCTATGAATATTTTGAAAATGAGCTTTCTTTGACGATTGCTTACGCGCAAAAGGAGATCACAGTAGAAGAAGTAACGGAAATCATGAAAACAGCGATGGATCTTCACGATGACACTTATGCAGTAGTAGTCAGAAGCCTCGTTCATCTGGAAGATACCCGCTGTTTCGAGTATTCTGAGTCGGTTCACCGATTAGATAAATTCCGTTTCGTTGAGTTTGCCCGACGCCGAAAAGTGTAAATAGTTCAAAAGAAAGCAAATTGTTGGCATCTGTCCACTTTGGCGCTATGATAGGATCACAAAGGGGGCATTTTTAATGGATAAACCAATAAGACCAGAAAAAGAAGAACTGAAAGAAAAGTTATCACCCATGGCTTATGCAGTCACACAAGAAAATGCAACAGAACGACCATTTAGCGGGAAATATGATGATTTTTACGAAAAGGGGATCTATGTAGATATCGTCAGCGGTGAACCGTTATTCAGCTCTGCAGAAAAATATGATGCAGGTTGTGGCTGGCCATCATTCAGCAAACCAATAACGAAAAGACAAGTGCGCGAAAAAGCCGATTTTTCTCATGGCATGCATCGAATAGAAGTTCGAAGCAAAGAAGCAGATTCTCATCTCGGACATGTGTTTACCGATGGACCAGTAGATCAAGGTGGTCTACGTTACTGCATCAATTCTGCCTCACTGAAATTCATTCCATATGAAAAGATGGATGAATTAGGTTATGGGGAATTCAAATCACTTGTAGAATAATGGAAATACACAAAGAGCGGTACAATACGGGGATTTACTCGATCGTCCGCTCTTTTTTTATTCAAGCGATTGCTATTTGAAAGAAACGCTCCCCAGACTCCTTTTTTCACAAGGTGAAATGTGCTACAATAAAGGGAACGTATGTGTGCAAAAGAAAGAGGACTAGAATATGTATGAATATCTGACAGGTGTGGTTACCTTTATCAACCCCTATTACATAGTAGTAGAAACCAATGGTATCGGCTACCAGATCGCACTAGGAAATCCTTACCGCTACAGTAGCAAACTAAATCAAAAAATAAAAATTTATGTCCATCAGGTAATACGTGAAGATGCGCATCTTCTGTATGGATTTGATTCGCTAGAAGAAAAGCAACTGTTTTTGCGATTAGTAAGTGTTTCAGGAATCGGTCCGAAAAGTGCCCTTGCAATCATGGCAAGCGAAGACCACTCCGGTTTGATTCAAGCAGTAGAATCCAGTGATGTCACTTATTTGACGAAATTTCCAGGAGTAGGGAAAAAGACAGCACAACAAATGATCTTGGATCTAAAAGGAAAATTCGGTGAGCTGAGTATCGATACACCTTTTAGTCTATTTGATGAAGCAAACACAAAAGACGCTACAGCTCTATCTGAAGCAATGGAAGCTCTCTCGGCCCTTGGTTACAGTGATCGAGAAATCAAACGTGTAGAAAAACAATTAAAAGAAGTAGATAATCAGACAACGGATGAGTATCTACGCCAAGCACTCAAGCTAATGATGAAAAAATAAGGAGGAGACCAAATGACAGATGAATACTTGTTATCACCAGAATCTGGCGAAAATGAACTGAGTTTGGAAAAATCTCTTCGACCACAGCTGCTTTCTCAATATATCGGACAGAGAAAAGTCAAACAAGAACTTCAGATTTACATCGAAGCTGCCAGAAATCGGGAAGAACCTTTAGATCATGTTCTGTTGTACGGGCCTCCTGGATTAGGAAAAACGACGATGGCCATGGTCATTGCTAATGAGATGACCGTAAATATTCGTACGACGAGTGGCCCTGCTATCGAACGTCCGGGTGACTTAGTAGCAATCTTGAATGAACTGGAAGCAGGGGATGTCCTGTTTATCGATGAGATCCATCGATTACCTAGAGTGGTAGAAGAGATGCTTTATTCAGCTATGGAAGATTTCTATGTAGATATCATGGTAGGACAAGGGCCAACCGCACATCCGGTTCATTTCCCTCTTCCTCCCTTTACTTTGATTGGCGCGACGACACGGGCAGGTATGCTTTCTGCACCTTTACGAGATCGATTTGGCATCATTTCTCATATGGAATATTATGACGAACAGGATCTGCAGGAGATCGTTTTACGTTCTTCGGATATTTTTCAAACAGAGATCATTGAAGAAGGGGCATTGGAAATTGCTCGCCGATCACGAGGAACGCCTAGAATCGCTAATCGCTTGCTCAAACGGGTTCGTGATTTTGCGCAAGTCCAAGGAGACGGGAAAATCGATCGTCCTATAGCGGATCAGGCACTTACTTTGCTACAGGTCGATCAGGCTGGATTGGATTATGTTGACCAGAAATTGTTGCGAACAATGATCGAGTTATATGGCGGCGGACCAGTAGGGTTAAGTACGCTTTCAGTAAACATAGGAGAAGAGCGTGAGACGGTAGAAGATATGTATGAACCGTATCTGATCCAAAAAGGATTTTTAAAGCGTACACCTAGAGGGCGAATTGCTACTGCTTATGCCTATGAACATTTTGGTTACGACTATCATATATGATTTTTGCTTTTAGATTGGAGGAAAATGAATGAGTGATACAACACGTACGAAACAATTGATCAAAAACGTATTGATTGATTTGTGCCAAACGCAATCTTTTCGAAAAATCAGCGTCCAAAAAATCGCAAATGAAGCAAAAATCAATCGACAAACATTTTATTATCATTTTACAGATAAATACGATTTGCTTCGTTGGGTCTATTGTGAGGATGCATTGCATTATTTAGATCCACAATGTCTTTCACTTGATAATTGGGAAGAGCAAGCATTGAAAATGCTGAAAGCAATTGCTGAGAAGAAAGAATTTTATGCAAATACTGTGCTTTCTGACCCAGAAATTTTACAAAAAGAGTTTTCTCAACTGATCCAAAAATCATTTATCAAGATTTTTGAACAAATGGATGAAGAAAGACAACTTTCTGCAAGAGACAAACTATTTTATGCTCGTTTTTTTTCTTACGGTTGCAGTGGTGTATTAGTCAATTGGATCACGAATGAATATGAAGAAACACCGATGGAAATCGCTATGCAGCTTTTCCGTTTAGCCAAGGATACGGAATTATATTCTTATCGTCTTTATGCAAAAGAAGAGTTGGAAGAACAGTAATAGAAAAATTTTTTGTTGGAAAAGCAATAATCGCTAAAAGGAGATGGGGAAATGACAAAAATTTTATTTGTTTGTTTGGGAAATATTTGCCGTTCACCGATGGCAGAAGGCTTGCTGAGAAAACGAATAGCAATAGAAGGAAGGGAAGCAGAATTTTTTGTGGATTCTGCTGCTACAAGCACGTATGAAGTTGGAAAGACACCGCACCCTGGAACGAAAAAAATATTAAACCAAGAAAAAGTAGATATGACGAATATGGTTGCTCGGCAAATCACACCCCACGATTTTGAAACTTTTGATTGGATCATTGGCATGGATCAAGAAAATGTAGAAGAACTGAAACGAAGAGCACCACGCTCAGCGCAGGGGAAAATCCATTTGTTTTTAAGTAGCATTCCTGGAAAAGAAAAAGAAAATGTTCCCGACCCATACTATACCAATAACTTTGATGAGACATATCACTTGATCACAGAAGGCCTGAATCATTGGTGGAATATTTGGATTGACGAAAATAAAATAACAAACAATTTGTAAAGTTGACGCTTTCTTTTTAAGGCGATGTTAGAGCATTTCCTTGTTTTTTTGTAAAATGTTAGGTAAAATAAAATTAATTAAGTAACACTTTCTTAGCTAAAGGAGGAGTGCATTCGATGAACGAAGAGACAGTATCGCCAATGAAGAAGCTTACGAAGTTAGTTACTCATACTTCGTATCAACTTTTTGATTCTTTTGTAAATGACACTGAAGAACATGCTAAGAATGTACGATTGCAAGGAAAGTTTATTCTTGAGCTGCAAAAAGCTGCTACTGAACATAGTCTAGTTATCTTACAAGTAAGAGCGAATCGTTTGAGTAGCAAGTATGAAACGATCTCAGGCTGGGTGGCGACAAAAACGGTCGAAAAAGACCGAGTGATGATCCGCCTACAAAACGAAGAGCAGCAGATCCGGATGGTTCCTGTAGAACAAATTGAAAAAATAACAATCCTTTCACCAGCAGGGGAACAGGAACGATTATCAAAATAATTTATACCAGATAGAAAAGCACGTATGAGCTTGTACCATCAATCATTACTAATCAAAAATAACCGAATGCTTTAAGCTGATATCAGTAAAACGGAACGTTTTAGGATGAGTATCACAGCATGACAGCATTGGGTTGATTAGTTGAATCGATTGGATGGTACAAGTTTTTTTGATAAAAAAAGGTCCTGCTAGCCGGGGAGCTAGCAGGATAAGGAGTTAAAAATGAAAAAGTGTTGTTAGGGTTGTTTGTTGGTATGCTTATATAATAGTCACTAGTTGTGAATATTTTGTGACGAAAGTTTTCGAAAGTTGTTAAGTTTTTTTGCGAAAACTATTTTTATATCATATATATGTCTAAAATCTATATTATAAAAGAAATGTTGTTTGATCAGCTTCTCTTCGGTATTAGTTCAAAACAAAACGGCAAAGTATATGGAGCTACTTTGCCGTTTTGTTTCTCTAATACTCAGGTCAGTTTATAGACGCTCAATAAACGGTGTTCAAAAGCCAGTTTCTCGGTATTAAGTCAAATTTATGCAAAAATGTGAGAAGCCATTTTCACAAAATATTTCTTAATACTTGAAACTAAGCGGCTTTTTCACGACCTCTCAATAAACGGTGTTCAAAAGTCAGTTTCTCGGTATTAAGTCAAATTTATGCAAAAATGTGAGAAGCCATTTTCAAAAAATATTTCTTAATACTCGAAACTGAGCGGCTTTTTCACGACCTCTCAATAAACAGTGTTCAAGAGACAGCCTATCGGCAATAAGGCTGAACGTCTCTTTCACAACCTCTTTTATCAATCTGCTACTTCTTCTTTCTTAGCGAAACTCCAAATCAGTCCGATAACAAAACCGATAACTGCTGGTACGATCCACCCCATCCCCAATTTGAAAAACGGCAAGTAGCTTTCCGCAACATATAAAAGATTTTGAACAATAGGTGTTTGTTTGATAGTTTCTGGGCAAGCGTTCAACCCATCAAAAATCGAAGCAATCAATGTAAAATAAGTAGTCATTCGATAAACAGCCGTACGCTGCTTAAACAAAGGACCAACTAACACTAGTAAAATCAGTGTCATTGCTAATGGATAGATGAACATCAAAACAGGCAACGAAAATTGAATGATATTCGTCAAGCCTACGTTTGCCGCTAAACAAGGAAGGATACTAGCAAGTGCAACAAAGAATGCGTAATTTCTTTGCGGAAACAAATCTGTGAATGTTTCTGCAAAAGCTGTAATCAAACCAATACCGGTCTTCAAGCAAGCTAATATAACGATAAATGCTAATAAGATACTGCCATAAGTACCTAAATAATGATCAGCAATCTGAGCCAGCGTGATCCCGCCATTTTCACTTAGAGCAAAGCTACCTAAGCTCATAGCACCTAAATAAGCGAGCAAAGTATAAATGATTCCCATCAATATAATGCTGATCGCACCAGATTTGATCGTGTCTTTAGCGATTTCAGCAGGTTTTGTTACACCCATGTTTTGGATTGTTGTGACAATGATGATCCCAAATGCTAAAGCAGCAAGCGCATCTAATGTGTTATATCCTTGAGTAAACCCTGTGAAAAAAGCATGCTCTTGATAATTTGGCTGAATAGGCGCTTGATTTACAGAACCTAGTGGATTCAAAAAAGCAAGGAGAAGCAAAGCACCTAATAAAACCAAAAATGCAGGATTCAGGAACTTTCCAACATAATCTAATATCTTTGTCGGTTTTCTTGAAAACCACCAAGCCAGCACAAAAAATACAATACTGAAAATTGCTAGATATAGCGTCTGTCTGCTAGGATCGATAAATGGTGCTAAACCAATCTCGAAAGATGTGGTTGCAAGGCGAGGTAAAGCAAAAAACGGTCCGATAACTAAGTAAAGCAAGATGGTAAAAACCATCGCATATGTTTGATTTATCCGTTTTGCTAATTCATATACACCTGAGCTTTTCGATACACCAATGGCAATCACCCCTAAGAAGGGAAGACCGATACCGGTAACCAAGAAACCTAGATTCGCCCAAAAGGTAGCAGCGCCTGCTTCTTGACCCAAATGAACGGGAAAGATAAGATTTCCAGCACCAAAAAATAGACCGAAAAGCATGGAGCCTATAAAAAGATAGTCTTTAAATGATAATTTTTTTGTCATACATAACTCCTTTACGGTTTTTTTAAAAGTAACAAAATTTCGAAAAATATGCAACAATTTTCAGAAAATTTCCTATATAAAACGACGGTTATTTAATAACGTAAGTGATAAAATAAAAGCGCTGAATCATCTGAGGAGGAATCATCGTGACAAAGTCGAGATTAGAAGCATTTACTGATGGAGTGGTAGCCATTGTTTTGAGAGTTCTTGTATTAGAGATCAAGATCCCTAATACATCTAGCTTTCATTCTTTATGGGTCATCCGAAATACATTATTAGCTTATACCATCAGCTTTATATTTGTTGCGGTGATCTGGGTGAACCATCATCGTATATTTCAGATGGCAGAACGAATTAATTACCGAGTGGTCTGGTCGAATATCTTTTTGCTCTTTTGGCTGACTTTATGTCCTTCTGTTACTAGTTGGGTCGGGCGTAACCCTGAAGCTTTTTGGCCTGAGATGGCTTATGTCTTAGTATACACGATGTGGAGTTTTTCTTTTGGTATCTTGATGAGGCAAATCATGAAAGCAAATAAACCAGATTCCCATGTCGTGAGAGTTTTGTCAAAGGACCGTCGAAGTCTTATCTCCATGATGATTAACTTATGCTTGATTGCCGGTGTCTTTTTTGTACCGTTGATCGGGTTATTCGGACGTTTTTTTGTATCTGGTATTTGGATTTTTTCCTATAAAAAAGCAGATGCCTATTATCAGCGGTTGTTTCCGGGGAAATAGAAAAGAGGCTGGGACAGAAGCTTTTAACTCCAAGAAATAAGCCGAAATTTCACAAAAATTTAAGAAGCAATTTTCGTAAATTCCTTCTTATTTCTCGAAGCTGACCACTTCTGTCACAACTACTTTCTTACTTCTTACGTTCATATTTCATATGATAGATTAGTAATAGAAGCAAGAACCACACAGGTGTTAGTAATAAAGCGATTCTCGTATCTTTTCCTAGGAACAAGACGACACACACAAAGGCCATGTAAAGAAATACCAGATAATTACTAAATGGGTACAACGGCATTTTAAATGAATGAGCTTTTTTGCCGAGGATACTTTTACGATATTTCATGTGCGTGTAGACAAGCATACTCCAGATAAACAAGAAACAAGTAGTGGCAATACTGCTTACTAGTGTGAATACTTCACTAGGCATCACGTAATTCAAGATAACAGAAATGAAAATGACGATAGTAGAAAATGTCAAAGCATTCCCTGGCACATGATGTGTTGTTAACTTTTTGAATTTTTTAGGGGCACTGCCTTCTTGCGCTAAAGAACGAAGCATACGTCCTGTACTATATATTGCACTGTTGCAGGCAGAAGCTGCTGCACTTAATACGACTAAATTGATCAAGGAAGCAGCAATCGTGATCCCAATTTCCGAAAATACTTCTACAAATGGACTGTTATCTGGATTCAAGCTGTTCCATGGATAGATTGCCATAATGACAAAAAGAGATCCTAAGTAAAATAAGATGATCCTGATAGGAATATTATTGATAGCTTCCGGCAACACTTTTTCAGGATTTTCTGTTTCTCCAGCGACTAATCCAACTAATTCTATCCCAGCAAAAGCAAAGGTTACCATTTGGAAAGCTAAGATAAATCCTTTTGCACCAGTTGGAAAGAATCCGCCATGAGACCATAGATTCGTGATACTGGCTGTGCCAATATCTGTCGTATAGTGGGTGAGGATCATATAAGCTCCTACGAGGATAAAGGCAATGATCGCTACAACTTTGATCAATGCAAACCAAAACTCTAACTCACCAAACAATGAGACAGCCACCATATTCAAGCAAAGAAGAAGACCTAATGCAATCAGTTCAGGAAGCCACTGAGGAACACCAGGCGCCCAGTAGCGTACATACATTCCGATGGCTGTTAAATCGGCCATTGCAATCGATACCCAGCAGAACCAATACGTCCAGCCAGTGATGAAAGCCGCTTTTTTGCCAAGATATTCTGCAACAAAATCCAGAAAAGAATGGTTATTGGTGTTTGATAACAGAAGTTCGCCTAACGCACGCATAATGAAAAAACAGATGCATCCAGTAATAAGATAGGCGAGCAATATCGAAGGGCCAGCTAGCTGGATAGACTTTCCGGAACCTAAAAACAACCCCGTTCCAATCGCTCCGCCAATAGAAATCAGTTGGACATGTCTATTTTTCAGTCCACGCTGCAGTTCTTGCTCTTCATTCATTTTTAAATCATCCTAACTAAAAAAGTTTAATTACTTCCATATTAAAAGAGTTTTCTGAAAAACACAACTAAGATTCCAAAATTTTCAGAAATTTACCTTTTATGAGTAATTCATAAAAAAGAACTGCGGTAAACACCGCAGCTCTTTGTCCCAATCAGCTATTGATCCTAAGCATTTAAAATACGTGAAAGGAATTCTTTTGTACGTTCTTCTTTCGGATGGACAAAGATATCTTCTGGTGTACCTTCTTCTGCAATCACACCTTTATCCATAAAAATGACACGGTCAGATACATCTTTTGCAAATTCCATCTCATGCGTCACGATAAGCATTGTCAAGCCAGTATGTGCTAAGTCTTTGATCGTATTAAGCACTTCGCCAACCATTTCAGGGTCTAACGCCGAAGTAGGTTCGTCGAATAGCAATACATCTGGATTCATTGATAATGCCCGAGCAATTGCGACACGCTGTTTCTGTCCACCAGATAATTGTGCTGGTTTGGCTTCGATATAACGATCCATACCAACTTTTTCCAGATTTTCGATTGCTACTTTTTTGGCAGTTTCTTTATCTCGTTTCAGGACAGTTGTTTGACCAGACATACAGTTTTCCAAGACATTCATATTGTTGAACAGGTTGAAGGATTGGAAAACCATACCTAGATTCGTTCGATATTTAGGTAAATTATATTTAGGAGCTAATACATTTTCTCCATTATAAATGATCTCGCCGCCTGTTGGTTTTTCCAGTAAATTGATACAGCGCAAGAAAGTAGATTTACCAGAACCGGAAGAACCGATGATCGTCACAACTTCACCTTTATTGACTGTTACGCTGATATCTTTCAATACTTCATTTTCACCGAAGCTTTTTCTTAGATGTTTGATTTCAATAATTTTTTCATTCATGATTCTTCCTCCTTATTCCTGCAAATTTGAATTGTCGATTTCTTCAAGCTTGGTATAAGCTGAAGGACCATCGATTTTCTTTTCTACCGCCCGCAGGATTCTGGTGATCGTAAAGGTCATGACTAAGTAGATGATCCCGACGATCGTAAATGTTTGGAAGAATTGGAAATTCGCACCGGAAGCAGAGTTTCCTTGGAAGAACAAATCAGCTACGCCGATTACACTTAAAACTGCTGTATCTTTGATATTGATAACAAACTCATTTCCTGTTGCTGGCAAGATATTCCGTAAAACTTGTGGAATAACAACTTTTCTCATCGTTTGGCCATGGGTCATACCAATGGCTTGCGCAGCTTCGAACTGCCCTTCATCTACTGCAAAAATCCCCCCACGAACGATCTCTGTCATGTAAGCTCCAGTATTGAGAGAGACAATAAACAAAGCGGCAATCGTTCGGTTCAATGAAATGCCAAAAGCGAGTGCCAGACCGTAGAAGATGACCATTGCTTGTACCATCATCGGTGTTCCGCGGAATACTTCGACATAGATAGAAAGAAGTGCATTTCCGATTTTTTGGAAGAAGCGAGTCAGTGCATTTCCTGATTCAGGTACCGAACGGAAGACACCAATCAGTAATCCAAGTGTAGTACCGACAACTGTCCCGATCAATGCGATGAACAAGGTAAGTCCAGCACCTCGTAAGAACATATTGCCGTATTGTTTCCAAATCGTAGTGAAATCAGAAATGATGCCAGGTTTTTCTTCACTATCAGTTGCAGCAGGCTGATCTTTGACTGCTTGGTCCATAATTTTGGTTCGTTCATCGTTAGAGATGCCAGAAAGAATCTGGTTTACTTTTTGGATATCCGGGTCGCCTTTACGCATACCAACAGAAATCTGAACATCTTCCGGGTTTGTCTGGAAGCCATCTGCACCGCTGAATTCAAGCATTTCCAAGTCTTTGTTCACACTAGTTGCCGTTACACCTTCCGGACGTTCGCTGACATAACCATCGATCATTCCAGAAGCTAAAGCTGTTCTCATTGCTGAGAAATTATCCATTGCTTGTTGTTTCTGCACATCTGGTATCTGATCGATCACAGTATAGTGGAATGTATTTAACTGAGCAGTAATCTTTGCTCCAGAAAGATCTGCTAAACTTTTTGCTTTTGCATATTTGCTATCTTTTTGAACTACTACTACTAATTGTGATTCGTAATAAGGATCGGTAAAATCAATTTCTTTTCGTCGTTCAGCAGTAGGGCTCATTCCGGCGATGATCGCGTCGATCTTGCCTGATTGAAGGGCAGGAGCCAGACCATCCCATTTCGTTTGGACGATGACTAATTTTTTCCCTAAACCATCTGCTACTTTTTTAGCGATTTGAACATCATAACCGCCGGCGTAACTATTTTGGCCTTGAATTGGCAAGGCATCATTCTCATCTGTTTGTTGAGACCAGTTGAAGGGTGCATACCCAGCCTCCATACCTACGCGAAACTCATCGCTCGGTGTTTTTTCATCTGCATTTGCCAGAGATCCCACACTGAATAGTGAGAAGACAAAAGCAAATAGTACGGCAACTGAAACCATATTTTTTTTCATTTTTTTCTCCCTTTCTGATTATATGATACACGAGCGGTCTAGATGAAATGCGGTAAAGCTTTATCTGAAAAAATAAAAAGCGACCGATTTATAGATATAAAAAGGCCGCTAAAATTCCATAAGGTGATAAACCTCTCACAAAACATAGCGCAACTTAGCATCACTGCTAAGACAGTCCGCAAGCTCTTAACTTGCGTCCCAACATACACTCCAAGCAAAAAAGTGCACATTTCGGCGATCCTCCCTATTCCTGCTTCTCCATGTTTGCTTCACTCCACAGGGTTAATGATTCTCGCGACCTCTACCTCATTGATTGAGGCATCTCGTATTCAGTTATTTATACAAAAAAAGTTTACGATACTCGAGAGGCTTTGTCAATCTATAACTGCTGTTTTTTGAAAAAATACTGATAAATATAGAAATCTTTACTTTTACCGAAAAAACAATCAAAATGTGAATCATCTATTCATTGCAAACGATAGTATAATTATACACAAAAATGTATGTAATACAATAAAAAAAGAACTAGAACAGAAAATTTCCTGTGTCCAGTTCCATCTCGATCATTTAAGCTGCCGCTTTCTTTGGCTCACGTCCTAGGATCGCTTGCAAAAGAACAACGACGCCATAAATGGCTAATATTAGATAAATCAAACTTGAGTATTGGGTGATTCCCCAGCCCCATGTTCGATATACGGCTAATGTAATGGCTAAAACAATTGCGGCAATCACGTTGAATAAAGCAAAAGCCCAAAGATTTCCATTTTCTTTGCGTACAAGATAAAAAACAGAGAAATAAACGCTTAACGCTAACCAGGCGATACAAGCCAGAATAACGCCCCAATAAATAAAGAATGGTAACATATCGATTCACCTCACTTTTATACAGCAGTATTGTAACACGTTTTCATTCTTTTGTCAGTGAACATTGTGATAAATTGTTCAAATGCCCATAACACTTTTTTATTCCCATTTTTCTGACTTTTCAACAATAAATTTGTTCGAGTATGGGCTATAATGGAAAGTGAGGTGACAAAACATGAAACAATTAACAGTAGACGAAGCAGCAAAAGAGATATTAGCTTATCAGCAAATTACATTTTTGACCGGTGCAGGGGTATCCACACCTTCTGGAGTGCCAGACTATCGATCTTTGTCAGGAATCTACCACGGGATGGAGCAGCCGGAATACTTGCTGAGTCATCAAGCAATGGTGAATGAACCGGATAAATTCTATCAATTTGTCAAAAAGATTTATCATCCTGAAGCAAAACCCAATATCATTCATTTGGAAATGGCACATCTAGCGAAAGAAAAAAATGTTTGGGTTGTTTCCCAAAACATCGACGGTTTGCACGCAAAGGCTAAAAGCCCGCAACTCGTCAATTTTCATGGAAGTTTGTATCAATGTCATTGTCGAAAATGTCAACAAACGGTAGACTGGAAAGAATATCTTCACAGCGACAAACATCAAGCATGCGGAGGACAAATACGCCCAGACATCGTGTTATATGGTGAAGGGTTTCAAGATGGAGTCATGGAGCAGGCGGCTTATGCCGTCAGCCAAGCAGAGCTGATCGTCATTGTTGGAACGAGTTTTCAAGTTCATCCGTTTTGTGATCTGGTACAGTTTCGCCAGCCGTCAGCCAAAATCTTAGTAATCAATCAAACGCCTGTTTATTTAGCGGAGCCTTATACGTTTATTCAAGAAGACGGAGCGGTTGTTTTCAAAAAAATACAAGAATTAGGAGCAGATTATGACTGAATTCAAAACCGAAAAAGAAAAAATGATTGCAGGCGAGCTTTATTTTGCCAATGATCCTGAGCTGGTTGCCGACCGTATGTTTGCAAGAAGTCAAAGCCAAATCATCAACCAAGCAGAATCAGCGGAACTGCGATCCCAATTGTTGAAAGAGACTTTTGGCCGTACAGGGAAAAAAATCTATATGGAGCCAGTTATCAATTTTGATTACGGATATAATATATTTGTTGGGGAGAATTTTTATGCAAATTTCAATTGTACATTTTTAGATGTCAGCACGATTGAAATCGGTGATAACTGCATGTTCGCTCCGAATGTCCAGCTTTACACGGCGACGCATCCACTACATCCAGTGAAACGTAACAGCGGTCTGGAGTACGCAAAACCCATTAAAATCGGTAATAATGTTTGGTTAGGCGGAGGAGTTATCGTCACGCCGGGTGTCACTCTAGGGGACAACGTAGTAGTCGGCGCAGGTTCGGTTGTGACCAAATCTTTTCCCGACAATGTAGTGATTGCAGGAAATCCTGCTCGTATCATCAAGACAGTAGAGGAAGAACTAACAGAAGAGTCTCTTGAAACATTACGTCATAAGATCGATATGATCGATCGAGAGTTGGTTGCTTTATTAGAAAAAAGAATGGATACGGTAACTAAAATAGGACAAGTGAAAAAAGAAGAAAACCAAGCAGTTTATGATGCAAAAAGAGAGCAGCAAGTATTGGATAAAGTTGTTAGTCTGCTGAAAAATAAGGGATATAAGGAAACAATAACAGATACGTATGTTGATTTGATGAAACACTCGCGCGAATACCAAAACAAAATGAAGGAGGAATAAGTGTGATCGAAGGAGAGACACGGCGAAAACAAATCATGCAAACCTTGGCAAATACAGAAAAACCAGTGAGTGCTAGCAAGTTTGCGAAAACTTTTGGAGTCAGCCGTCAGATCATTGTAGGCGATATTGCTTTACTACGAGCTGCAGGTAAAAGTATCGTGGCAACAGCAAGAGGTTATATCCTCGAAACAGAAGAAACCAATACTGGGCACATCAGTAAAATCGCTGTCCAGCATGGAAAAGATCAAACAGAAGAAGAACTGAGACTAATCGTTGAAAATGGTGGTGAAATCATTGATGTAATTGTGGAACATCCCCTTTACGGTGAGTTAGCAGGAACTTTGCACATCAAAACGCCACAAGATATCGATTCCTTTATGAGACGTTATCAAAAAAGTAATGCTACTTTGTTATCCGAATTAACAGGCGGCATCCATCTGCATACGATCCGCTACCCAGAAAAGCATATGCTGAAAAACATCAAACAAAAACTAGCTGAAGCAGGAATCCTCTACGAAGGATAACATCGTAGCTGCTACTTTTTATCCTAGAAACTATTCTATCATCTCTGAGATAAACACCCATATGGAAGAAATAAGAAAAAATAAGAAAAGATGCGTATCCAATACACAGAATTTTTTGGAATTGCGATTTCTAGATGTCTATCTAAATTTCGATTAGTGGAGAAACATAAAAAAGGGAAGTGCAGCTTTTGAGCACTCCCCTTTTTTATAAAGCTTTCTTGTAGCATAGTATAGAAGGAACCTGCCAATTCTCTACTCGATCACCAATACGCCTTCTTTTAGTGCAAATGGATTTTGATCGTTGATGTGGTCATAGAACATCACACCGTTGATATGGTCGATTTCATGTTGAACGACGATCGATTCATAATTCTTCAAACGAATCTTGTGTTTTTCACCATTCATATCATAATAAGACACAGTGATTTTGGCATGGCGAACAACATATCCTGGTACTTCTCGATCAACAGATAAACAGCCTTCACCTTCCCCTAAACAAGCATCTTGAACAGAATGGCTCAAAATTTTAGGATTATACATAACAGTACTTAGAGAAGGTCCATCTGCCTCTGGGTCAGGACTTGGTACGTGAACAGCAATGATTCTTTTAGAAATATCTAATTGAGGAGCAGCTAAGCCAACACCGCCTCGTAAGTGTAGTTCTTCAGCTTTGATTGGATCTTGGCTGTTTTTTAAGAACTCAAGCATCTCTTTTCCTAAAGAGATATCTTCTTCGCTTAATGGAAGAGAAACTTCTTTTGCAACTTCGCGTAAGGTCGGATTTCCTTCACGAATGATATCATCCATTGTAATCATGGAATATGTACCCCTTTCTTAAAAGACTGTGTTTCAAGTCTATTTTCGCATTATAGTTTACCACAAAAATGGAAAAGTAGTAGTAAGATTGTTTGAAAACTACCTTTTCTTAATGATTAACTACTTGATTTTCAACCCGGTTTCAGGTAAAGTATAGCTGTGTGCTCTAGGCACATGACCTGCCACTTGGTTAAGCGAATCACCAACGTTTTACTCAGTCGCAGGGGAATAATCGAAAGAGGTGAAAGAAATGGCAATTTCAAAAGAACGCAAGAATGAAATCATCAACGAATACGCTCGCCATGAAGGGGATACTGGTTCTCCAGAAGTACAAATCGCTGTATTAACTGAAGAAATCAACCACTTGAATGAACATGCACGCGTGCACAAAAAAGACCATCATTCATACCGCGGCCTAATGAAAAAAGTTGGTCACCGCCGTAACTTGTTAGCTTACTTACGTAAAACTGACGTTCAACGTTACCGCGAATTGATCAAACGTTTAGGCTTGCGTCGTTAATTTTAGTCAAAAAGAGTGGGATTCACATGAATCTCACTTTTTTTACTCGTATATCAATTAAGTAAAATTCCGTGATCAAGCTAGATGGACTCCTACTAACCAAATGAAAGCTGCTCAAAAGACGGCTTTCGGCAGTTTTCATTTGTTTAGTAGCGTCTTGCTTTCACGAGAAGGAAAAGGAGAAGTTATGTCAGAAAAACAAGTATTCAAAACGACATGGGGCGGCCGTCCCTTACAAATCGAAGTCGGTCAGCTAGCAAAACAAGCAAACGGAGCCGTTTTAGTCCGTTATGGAGATACAGTAGTCTTAAGTGCAGCTGTGGCCTCTAAAGAAGCAAAAGATACAGACTTTTTCCCATTAACGATCAATTATGAAGAAAAAATGTATGCAGCAGGGAAAATCCCTGGAGGTTTCATCAAACGAGAAGGCCGTCCAAGTACGGAAGCAACATTGACTGCCCGTTTGATCGACCGTCCAATTCGCCCGATGTTTGCAGAAGGCTTCCGTAATGAAGTCCAAGTAACGAACATCGTGATGAGTGTAGAAACAGACTGCTCGCCAGCTATGGCAGCAATGCTAGGTTCTTCTTTAGCACTATCAATCTCAGATATCCCATTTGACGGCCCAATCGCAGGCGTAGAAGTTGGTCGTGTAAATGGCGAGTACGTCTTGAATCCAACAGTAGAACAAGCAGAACAAACAGATATCGAATTGACTGTTGCCGGAACGAAACAAGCCATCAATATGGTTGAAAGCGGCGCGAAAGAAGTTTCAGAAGAAGACATGCTTGGTGCATTGCTGTTTGGTTTTGACGCTATCAAAGAGTTAGTTGCTTTCCAAGAAGAAATCGTTCAAGCAGTAGGGAAAGAAAAAATGGAAGTGACTTTACTGCAAGTTGATGAAGTATTGAAAAAAGAAATCTTTGATGCTTCTTACGCTACAATGAAAGCAGCAGTAATGACTGAAGAAAAACTTGCTCGCGAAGATAATATCGAGCAGGTGAAGATCGATATCCGCGAAGCTTATGCTGAGAAATTTGCAGGTCATGAAGATGAAGATCACTTGTTGAAAGAAGTTAAACAAATCACAGAAGATCTTGAAAAAGATGTCGTACGTGAATTGATCACCATCGATAAGATCCGTCCTGACGGGCGTAAATTGGATGAAATCCGTCCATTGTCATCAGAGGTCAGCTTATTGCCACGTGTACATGGATCAGGTTTGTTCACACGAGGACAAACACAAGCTTTATCAGCTTGTACACTCGCACCTCTAGGAGAGCACCAAATCATTGATGGTTTAGGGGTGGAAGTCAGCAAACGATTCATCCACCACTACAATTTCCCTCAATTTTCTGTTGGTTCTACAGGACGTGCAGGCTCTCCAGGGCGTCGGGAAATCGGACATGGCGCATTAGGTGAACGTGCGTTAGCACAAGTAATCCCTTCAGAAGAAGAATTTCCTTATACGATCCGTTTAGTAGCAGAAGTATTGGAATCAAATGGTTCTTCTTCCCAAGCAAGTATCTGTGCTGGCACATTAGCATTGATGGATGCAGGTGTACCAATCAAAGCGCCAGTCGCCGGTATTGCGATGGGACTTGTTTCTGATGGTGAAAACTATACGATCCTAACTGATATCCAAGGGCTGGAAGATCATCTTGGCGATATGGACTTTAAAGTTGCCGGTACAAAAGATGGTATCACTGCTTTACAGATGGATATCAAGATTCAAGGAATCACAGAACAAATCCTAACTGAAGCATTAACTCAAGCAAAACAAGCACGTATGGAAATCTTAGAAGAATTGACTTCAACGATTGCTGCTCCACGTGAAGAATTAAGCCAATATGCACCAAAAATCGAAATGATCCAGATCGAACCTGCTAAAATCAAAGATGTTATCGGTAAAGGCGGCGATACGATCAACGGAATCATCGATGAAACTGGTGTGAAAATCGATATCGATCAAGATGGAAAAGTAAGTATTGCTTCAGCTGATGCAGAAATGATCAAAAAAGCTATCAAGATCATCGAAGATTTGACCAAAGAAGTCAAAGTTGGTGAAGTTTATCTAGGGAAAGTTGTCCGTATCGAAAAATTCGGTGCATTCGTCAACTTGATCAAAGGAAAAGATGGACTTGTCCATATTTCCCAATTAGCAAACGATCGTGTCAATAAAGTCGAAGATGTTGTTAAACTAGGTGATGAGATCCTTGTGAAAGTAACTGAAATCGATAAACAAGGACGCGTAAATCTGTCAAGAAAAGCAATGTTGAACGAAGATGGTTCAACGAAAAATGAAGAAAAATAATTTAATTCATAGGAATAATGTACTTGTGATCGTGAAGGTGACAGGGGGACAATAATTATTCGAAAAAAGGGGACTGTGACAAAAGCCGTGTCACAGTCCTTTTTTTTCGAATAAACGGTGTTCAAAAGCTTGCATCTGCGGTAATAAGTCCAGCCAAGTTAAAAACATTAGGAGCTGTTTTTACTTGGCTGTTCTTATTACTTGATGCAGAACAGCTTTTTTACAACCTCTCCAATAAACGATGTTCAATCAGCTGTCCCTCGATATTAGCTCAAAAAACGGCAAAATATGAGGAACTATTTTTCCGTTTGTTTCTCTAATACTCAGGTCAAACCGCTGATTTCACAACCTCTGATTCACGGTGTTCCAGAAGCAGCTTCTACGGAAATAAGCTGAACACTTTTGTTACAACTTCTTTTTTTCTGGAGTTTCTTGGCGCATATTTTTGGAGTCCTTCTGAATAAAGCGTAAAATAAAAGTGAGAAATATGGATAAAGGAGGGAAAGGAGATGCTGAATTTTTTATGGTCGTTATTTATCGGCGGTATATTAGGTTTGATAGCTGGCGCAATTTTAGGAAAGGAAGTCCCGGGAGGCGTATCTGGAAATATCATTATCGGTTTTTTAGGTAGTTGGCTCGGCGAATTTTTACTAGGACCACTGGGACCGGAACTCGGCGGTTTTTATTTGATACCAGCATTATTGGGTGCAATTTTTTGCCTTGCTCTTTATTCATTTGTGGCAAGACGTATCAGAGAACGTCCAAAGAAAGAATAATTTTATTCAAATAAGTTGACACTTCAGTGTGTTACTTGGATAATTAGAAGCAATTTAGGAAAGCGGGTGTCATGGATAAGAATATCATCTATCATTCAAGCTTACCTAAAGGATATCCATATAACAAGAAATGAGGGAAAAACGTGGCAACAACGCACAATACCAAAAAGATATCAATGGCTGGCCTGCTTGTAGCGATGGGAGTCGTCTACGGAGACATCGGGACAAGTCCGCTTTACGTTATGAAATCGATTGTTGAAGATAATGGCGGATTGTCAGGAATCAATCCTGATTTTGTTATCGGATCAGTCTCATTGATTTTTTGGACATTGACTCTACTGACAACAATCAAATATGTCGTGATTGCATTGAATGCAGATAACCATGGTGAAGGTGGAATTTTCTCACTCTACACACTTGTCCGAAAAGGTGGGAAATATTTGATCATTCCTGCAATGATCGGAGGAGCTGCCTTACTAGCAGATGGGGTATTGACCCCTGCTGTGACGGTAACGACTGCGATTGAAGGCTTGCGAGGAATTCCGCAGTTTTTTGACCGGTTCGGTAATAACCAGAACGTGATCGTCATTATCACTTTAGTTATTATTTTTGTTTTATTCATGGTCCAACGCTTTGGTACAGATATTGTCGGAAAAGCATTCGGACCAATCATGTTCGCTTGGTTTACTTTTTTAGGCGTAATGGGATTAATGAACTTCAGTCAAGACTGGACAGTTATCCGTGCACTGAATCCTTATTATGCTATCCAGCTGCTTTTTAGTGCAGATAACAAATTAGGCTTGTTCATTCTTGGAAATATTTTCCTGGCTACGACAGGTGCAGAGGCGCTTTATTCCGATCTTGGACATGTCGGCAAACGAAATATTCGTCTGAGCTGGCCTTACGTCAAAATTTGTTTGGTTATCAATTATTTTGGGCAGGCTGCGTGGTTGTTGAATGTTTATCAAAACCCTGAAGCACAGCAAATCAAGAACCTGAATCCATTCTTCCAAATGATGCCTCAAAGTTGGATCGTGATCGGCGTTGCTTTTGCAACAGTCGCTGCAGTCATTGCTTCGCAAGCATTGATTACAGGTTCGTTTACGCTAGTTTCAGAAGCAATCAAGTTGAAACTGCTGCCTCGGTTAAAGATCATGTATCCTGGGAACAGTATCGGGCAAATGTATATCCCAGCAGTCAATCTGATTTTATGGATCGCCTGTTCTCTAGTGGTTGTCACATTCCGAACGTCTCATCATATGGAAGCTGCTTACGGTCTATCGATCACTGTGACGATGTTGATGACAACAGCACTGCTTTACTTTTATCTTATCCAAAATGGGCATTCTCGTTGGCTTGCATATTTAGTTACCTTTTTCTTCGGTGCGATAGAAGTCGTTTTCTTTATCTCAAGTGTTGTCAAATTCTTCCGAGGCGGTTTTGTAGCCGTTCTGATTGGTTTGATCATCTTAGTCGTGATGTTTATTTGGGAACAAGGGAACATTATTCGCGAATCGTCAACCGAGGATGTGTCTTTGAGAGATTATATCCCGCAGCTTAGAGAATTACGTGATGATACTTCTTTACCAATCTATCAGACAAATGTGGTCTTCTTGGTTCCTGATATGGCTGAAGATAAAGTTGGCCGACAGTTCATCTATTCGATTTTAGATAAACGGCCTAAAAGAGCACGAGTCTATTGGTTTGTTCATGTGGAAGTGACGGATGAGCCATATACGAAAGAATATCAAGTAGATATGATGGACACTGATTTTATTGTCCAAGTGAATCTGTTCTTAGGTTTCAGGGTCCAACAGGAAATCAACGTATATGTTCGCCAAGTCATCCATGATTTGATGAAACAAGGCCGTTTGCCAAAACAGCCACAAAGATACTCTCTGACACCAGGGCGAGAAGTTGGCGATTTCCAATTTGTCCTGATTGATGAAGTAGTTTCCAATGTGACAACTCTAGGAAAATGGCAACGTCAAATCATGCAGGCAAAACTGGCAATCAAAAAAATCGCTACCTCGCCAGAAACATGGTTTGGGCTAGAGTACAGCGAAGTAAAACATGAAACTGTTCCGCTTATCATTGGAAATACTCGGAAAACATGGTTGAAAGAGCGGTTGTGAAAGTAGCGCTTTGACCTGAACTAATGTCGAATGTCAGCTACTTGAACACCGTTTATCAGAGGTCATGAAAAAGCTGTACTGCAACAAGCAGTAAGAACGAGCAGATAAAAACAGCTTCTCATGTTTTTCATCTGTTTGGGCTTAATGCCGCAGATGCAAGCTTTTGAATACCGTTTTTATCAGAGGTCATGAAAAAGCTGTTTAGCAACAAGTAACGCAATGATTTTGAAGTGATAAGGAGATGTGGCTGAAAAATGCCGCATCTCCTTTTTTATTCCTAAATATGAATACGCATTATTTTCAATCTTTTTGTAGAAAAAGGGTACAATAGAAAAAGAGAAAGGCGGGAGAATATGGTTATCAATTTCATTATTTTATTTTTGATGATTGCAATTACTTCATTTTTTGTAGCAAGTGAATTTGCTTTAGTGAAAATCAGACGATCAAGATTGGAACAACTAGAAAAGGAAAATGTAAAGAACGCCAAGCTAGCTCTTCATGTTACACACCATTTAGATAACTATTTATCAGCTAGTCAATTAGGAATTACGCTAACCGGTTTGATCATCGGGTGGGTCGGTGAAGGATCTGTCGCGGCTTTACTAGAACCAGTGATCGGTAAACTACCTTTTAGTTCGGCTATTAGCAGTACAATCTCTGTGGCGCTGGGATTTATTTTAGTTACGTATATCGATGTGGTTATTGGCGAACTGCTTCCTAAGAGCTATAGTATCGTCAATACGGAGAAGGTCGTCTTGTTCGTAGTTAAACCACTTCATTATTTTTATAAAGTAATGTTTCCTTTTATTTGGGTATTGAATCATTCAGCTGCAGGGCTAGGGAAGCTATTAGGTGTGCGTCTCGTATCTGAAGGAGAAGAGACATTGTCTCAAGAAGAGCTGACATTAGTCGCATTGAATTCTTATGAAAAAGGAGAGTTGACCAAAGAAGAATATCATTATTTGGAAAACGTGTTTGAATTTGATGATACCTTGGCAAAAGATATACAAGTAGACCGTACGTCCATGCAAGTATTCGAAGCTTCAGAAACCGTCAAAGAAGCGATAAAAGCTTCGATTGAACAAGGACATACTCGCTATCCGGTTATCTTAGAATCAAAAGACAATGTTTTAGGTTATGTCACCTTGCCAGATTTGATCAAGCAATCTTATAAAGATGACCAGCTGACAGTAGAACAGTTGATTGAAGAGCCGATCGTAACAACTGAAACGATCCCTATAAAAAAATTATTGACGATCATGCGAAAAAAGGGAAAGCATATTGCTATCTTAAAAGATGAATACGGAGGGACAAGCGGCTTAGTGACGATTGAAGATATTTTAGAAGAAATCGTCGGGGAAATCCGAGATGAGACAGATTTGGACGAAGCATTGATAGCGGAACAGTCAGATGGCTCTTATATCATCTCCGGCAAACTAACATTAGATGATTTCCAGCGTTATTTTCATGTAGAGATTCCAGAGTTTGAAGAAACGAATTTTACTACACTTGCGGGCTTTGCTTCTAGCCGATATAAAGAAATAAAAGCAGGAACAATCATTGAGATTGCATCATTCCGTTTCACGGTATTAGAATACCAGCATGCACATATCGATTATTTCAAAGTAGAGTCCACGGAAAGAAAAACAGAATAAAAGAAAAAAGGCTGTGACATTTTTTGTCACAGCCTTTTTGTTATCTAAAAAACCTGTTTTCGGTAAACGAAGAAGATATTTTCAATAAAAGTTTTCATTTTTAGCCGCAACGATTTCTTTTAATCAAGGCTATCTTGCTTCTGCATGTTCTAATGTGAAATGTTCCTCTTCACCCATGTGTTTCAATTGTTTCATCGAACGCATATAAGAGTAAAGCAACACGGCAACAGAACCGATCCAAGCTAAAGGAGAAGCTGCTGCTGCTCCTGGGTATCCCCACATTCCTGTAAGAACGATAGCTGCAAAAGAACGCATAAGCAATTCCATCATACCGGCGATCGTAGGGATCTTGCTTTGTCCAAGCCCTTGAAGTGTGTAGCGTAAAATGAACAGGACTGCTAAGATCCAGTAAAGAGACCCATTGATATTGAAGTAGGTTTGTGCTAATTCAAATACACGTGTTTCTGATGGGCTAACAAACAATTGAACAAAGAAATGACCGAAGAAAATGACGATAGCACCTGCTAAGAGACTAAATCCGACACTCATCAGTAAAGTTTGACGTACCCCTTGCAAGATTCGGCCATATTCTTTCGCACCATAGTTTTGTGCAGTGAAAGTTGCCATTGCAATACCAAATGACATCATCGGCTGATTTGCAAATTGGTCGATACGACCAGCAGCGGCTTGAGCAGCTACGACATCTGTCCCTAGACTATTTAGTGCTGCTTGTAACACGATAGCACCAACAGCGATGATCGAAGATTGAAACGCCATTGGCAAAGCAGCATTTAGGTGTACAGCAAACTCTTCTTTTTCAAATTTGAAATCTTTTTTGCGTAACTGTAACAAAGGCATTTTTTTCTTGATATACACTAGACACAGTACGCTGGAAGAAACTTGTGCGATTACTGTAGCAATAGCTGCACCTTCCACACCCATGCCAAAATAGATAATAAAGATCAAATCAAGTACGACGTTGATGATGACCGCAATGATCAGAAAGAATAGTGGTGTGCGGCTGTCACCAAGTGCGCGAATGACATTAGAAAGCAAATTGAAACTGACTGATGCAAAGATCCCTAATAAAATAATTGAAATAAATGTTTGTGCTTGATCAAGTATTTCAGGAGGAGTTTGCATCAATTGAAGCATCGGACGAATAAACAGGAGACTTAGGACAGTTAAAATCACAGTGACGACAAGACTAATGACAACACTAGCAGCAAAACTTTTCTTCAGACCCCGATAATCTTTTGCACCGTAACGTTGTGCGGTAATAATGGCTAAACCAGCTGTTAAACCTTGGGCAAAGCCAATGATCAAAAATGTCAGGCTTCCAGTTGCACCAACCGCTGCCAGCGCATTTTTACCTAGCGTCTGACCCACGATGATCATATCGATCATATTGTAGAACTGCTGAAAAACATTTCCGATCAGTAAAGGAACAGTGAACATCAAAATCAGTTTAGCGGGGCTTCCTTTTGTTAAATCGCGCATCTTTTAAACTCCTTATATCTTTAAAATTTAGTTAGTAGTATATAGCGTTTATCCTGAGAATACCAATTAGAAATCAATGATAATTTATGAAACTCCATAAAAAGAAGCCAAGAATTGAGTCAAAGAATCAACAACTTGGCCTGGTCTGTAAAATAAGGGACATCCACGTTTATCTATCACCTTAATATTGTCTAATCTCACTTGGTAAAAGGATCGTTTCTCTCGTACCGTCATCATAGGCGTATACTTGAGCAGGAAATTGGTTCGAATAGGCAAACGGCAAATCAATATCCATTTCCACATTGCTTCCTGCTTGAGAAAAATGCATCGTCACTTTTCCACGATTTTCGATCAAATCAAAGGTTAATATATTTTCTAATGGAATGACTCCCTTAAGATCTAGGTCAATAATAAACCATATACTGTCAATCAATTCATCTGGCAAACTTGATACGACACCAACTGAAGCGTAACGGTTGCGGCTGCTATCAAAACTTTCAAACATCTGTTTAACCTCCTTCGAATCAACGAATGTTTTATTTTTATAATTAATCCTAGGATAAACTAGAAATACTTACTTCAACGAGGGTTCATTCTAATAAAGAATCAGGAAAAATGCAACAATAATTGAATACTTTTTTTCAAAGTATAAATTTTTATAAAGGTACGATAAAAGTATGCGAGGAAAAGCTTGGTAAATTAGGATTTTTCGTTTGTAAAGCCATTTACAAAAGTGGAAGCCCCATATGAAAATAAACGATTAGAAATAAAAAAGGCGTGTTAAAAGCTGCTGACCCGCCGCTTCTAACACCACCTGATTGTTTCAGTATTATTCTTCTGTTGAACCGATCACTTCTGGTTCGCCACCTTCACCTGTGCTTTCTTCTTCTTCACTTTGAGCGACTACAGCAGCGATTTGCTCTTCACTGTCGGTCACGAATTTGTAATCGTCGTTTTTTGGAAGATCGGCTACTGTAATAGAATCACCTAATTCCAAGTTTGTCACGTCAACTTCAATTCGTTCAGGCAATTTGTCTGGTGTAGCAGATACGACTACTGTATACAAGTTTTGAGCTAACACTCCACCAGATTTAGCACCCACTGATTCGCCAACAAGAACGACTTCTGTTTCGACTTCTGTTTCTTCCGACATGTTTACAGATAGAAATTCTGCATGTTCGAAATGATTGGTAAAAGTGTTCGTTTGGATCTTGTGAACCAATGTATTGACTTTTTGTCCATCGATGTCCATCGTGATGACTGTGTTCGCTCCATGTTCACGCAACAATTTGCTTAGTGTCAAACCATCGAATGAGATAGGGGTACTTTCTACTTTATACCCATAAACAACAGCTGGAACTTTCCCTTCGTGACGAAGTTTGTTTCTTAATGAACGGGGACGTACTTCTCTTTTACTTACTTCTAATGATACTGACATAACCAAAATTCCTCCTTAAAATGTGACTGTCTGCTTTGGTAACGGACAGATTTTATTTAAGTGAATTCTAAAGGCTAATCTCGTGCACATCATCGAAGGCAGGGCGCTTAAAAAAGCGCAAAAGGAGAGATGCGCGCATCTCCCCTTAGAAAGTCAGGATTCAACTTTTCTCCACCAGGTCATTACGCTGTGTATGAGAAATCCAATTCACTTTACTATTTAACCGTAACGTGAACTGTTAATTAAGTCAAGGAATAACTATGATGATGTATTTGCAAGCAAGAATATTCAAGGTATAATTAATTAGTAGTAATAAGAAAGGAAACAGCATGCGTTTAGATAAATTAATAGAAGAAAAATTAGAAACGACACGCAAGGAAATGAAGCGGCTGTTTGCTTTGAAGCAAGTGATGATAGATGGCACAGTCGAATTTCGACAAAATCGAAATGTAGATAGTTTACTGCATCAAATCGAAGTAGCAGGTGAACACTTAGAAACAAATGAGTCCTATTATCTTCTCAATAAACCTGAAAAAGCTGTTACAGCTGTATCAGATCCAGAAAAGACGACAGTAATCGATCTGATTGCAAGTGCCGATCGTTTCCAACCATTATATCCAGTGGGAAGACTAGATAGAGATACAACAGGACTATTGCTGATCACTTCGAATGGACAATTGGGATATGAAATGCTACTTCCAGAAAAAAAGGTTTCAAAGACTTATCAAGTAGTTGTGAACGAAAGGGTGACACCGGCAGACGTAACAGCATTTGAAAATGGAATCGTATTCGCTGATGGGTATCAATGTAAGCCGGCTGATTTAAAAATACTCAAAGCAGACAAGCACCAAAGTACGGTTTTATTGACGATCCAAGAAGGAAAATTCCATCAAGTCAAAAAGATGTTCTTAGCCCAAGGAAAGAAAGTGACCGCATTGAAACGGCTAAGCATGGGACCATTGGAATTAGATGAACAGCTAGGAGTAGGCGAGTATCGATCGTTGACATTAGCAGAGATGAAAAAGTTAAGTATTTATTTTAAATAGGAGGTCAAAAAGATGAAATATAAAACTTTATTGTTCGATGTAGATGATACATTGTTAGATTTTCAATTAACTGAAGCCAATGCTTTAAGTGCTTTGTTTGCAGAACAAGGAATCACATTGACACCAGAAATCGAAACCAGCTATAAGGCTTTGAATCATCATTTATGGCAGGAGTTTGAAAAAGGCAGACTATCACGAGAAGAAATAATAGGCAGTCGTTTTGGGTTACTTTTCCAGCAATTTGGGAAAACAGTAGATAGTGATCAAATGGAAAAACGCTACCGCCACTACTTGAACCAAGGTCATGATCTTGTTCCAGGAAGTCTAGAAATCCTGAAAAAGGTCCATCCGCATGCTGATCTTTATATTGTGACGAACGGTGTGTCGCACACGCAACATCGGCGATTAACAGATGCAGGAATGCTTGATTACTTCAAGGATATCTTTGTCTCAGAAGCTGTCGGAGCGCAAAAGCCGATGAAAGAATTTTTTGATCATGTCTTTTCCCACATTCCTAATTTTGATAAAAAGCAAACTGTGATCATTGGTGATTCTTTGACTTCTGATATCAAAGGAGGAAATATGGCAGGGATCGATACGATTTGGTTCAATAGAAATAAATTACCAGAAATCGAAGAAATCCAGCCTACTTATCGAATCGATTCATTAGAGGAACTTTATTCATTATTGGAAATTGAAAAGGATTAATTTTCAGAAAAATATAGCATTTTCGTGTTTTTTCGCTATAATAGATTAGAATGAAAAAACGGATACGAAAGAGGTTTTAGTCAATGACAAAAAGCAAGCCAATTATCATTGGTGTGACGGGTGGATCCGGAAGCGGAAAGACAAGTGTCAGCCGTGCGATTTTCAACAACTTCCCGGACCATTCCATCATGATGCTTGAACAAGATTCTTATTACAAGGATCAGAGCCATTTGAGTTTTGAAGAACGATTGAACACAAATTACGATCACCCATTTGCCTTTGATAATGATCTGCTGATTCAGCATGTAGGCGACTTACTGAACTATAAAGCCATTGAAAAACCCGTGTATGACTATGTAGCGCATACAAGAAGTCAGGCAACGATCATTCAGGAACCAAAAGAAGTGATCATTCTAGAAGGAATCCTGATTTTAGAAGACGAACGTCTGCGTGACTTGATGGATATCAAAGTATACGTAGATACAGATGATGACATTCGTATCATTCGTCGTATCAAACGGGATATGGAAGAACGGGGACGCACATTGGACTCCGTGATCGAACAATATTTGACAGTTGTTAAACCGATGTATCATCAATTTATCGAACCAACGAAGCGCTATGCGGATATCATTGTTCCAGAAGGCGGAGAAAACCACGTTGCTATTGATTTGATTACAACAAAAGTAGCTAGTTTCTTAAACCATAAATAGTGCGCAGCGAAACAGTTGAACGGACTGCGACCGTTTGAAAAGCAAGGATTCTGCTTTTTGAACAGTCACCAGCCAACTGTTTTTTTATTTATAACAAGAGGTTGTGAAAACAGCATCTTGACCTAAGTATTAAAAAGAAGAAACGGAAAATAGCTGTTTATATTTTACCGTTTTTTGAGCTAATACCGAAGGTCAGCTGATTGAGCACCGTGAAGTAGAGGTTGTAAAAAAGCTGTCTTTGCATCAAGCGATAAGAGCATCCAAATAAAACAGCTCCTCACGTTTTTCGTTGGGTTGGGCTTATTATCGTAGATGCAAGCTTTTGAACACCGTTTAACGAGAGGTTGTAACAGAAGTGGTCAGATGCAATAAATAAGAAGAAACTTACGAAAATTATTTCTCGAATTTGTGTGAGATTTCGACTTATTTTTTTGAAGAAGCTCTTTTGTCGCACCCCCTAAGGAGGCAGTTTTAATAAATGAAAAAAGATGTGGGGAATATAGATGTCTAAAAAAGGATCAGTTTTACAAAAATGTCTTCAGATCATGCCCATTATTGGTCTGTTTTTTTTCTTTGTGTTGATTCTTTATGCTTATCATCATGGGATTTTTCGATCGAGCACGTCTTTGCAAGCGTTTATCCAGCAATTTGGCAAGTATGCAGTGATGATATTTGTTCTGTTGCAAGTGATCCAAGTGATCATTCCTATTTTGCCGGGAGGGATCTCCTCAGTAGCGGGCATGCTGATGTTTGGCAATGGATTTGGGCTTTTATATAGTTGTATTGGCCTAGTGATTGGGGAAGCAATCGGATTTTTGCTTGTCCGTTACTATGGCGTAGCCTTTGTCCAGCTTATTTTATCGCCAAAAAAGTATCAGAAATTTGATGAATTGCTGACAAGAAAAACGAAAGATATTAAAAAAGTACTAGTTGTTACCTTGCTGCTTCCCTTTGCGCCAGACGACTTGATCTGTCTAGTAGCTGGTTTGACGAAATTATCTTTTAGGGAATTTATGCAGATTGTGATTTTCTTGAAACCGTGGTCGGTGGGTGTGTATAGCATGATCATGCTCTTTTTATTCCATCAAGCGCAAGGTCATTTATAATGTAAAAAAGGACGTGGGTGTATGGAAAAAATAAAAGTAACAGAAAATGAACTGGATGAGCTGATGGCAGTCATACAAGAAGTATGGCCGGAAGCTTTTGTGCCGATCATTGGTCAAAAACAAGTGGATTACATGCTGAAAACTTATCAGTCAAAAAAACAGATTCAAAAAGAACTGACAGAAGGTGTGTCCTACTTTTTATTAAAAAGCGAAGAAAAGACTGTCGGTTACACTGCTTATGAAGAGATAAATGGAAAAATTTATTTAAGTAAATTATATTTGCTAAATAAAGTACGTGGTCAAGGATTGACTTCTTCAGTTTTTCGCTGGTATGAAGAACTTGCTGCGCAAACAAAGGAAAGAGAGATCTTTTTGCGAGTGAATCAGGGGAATCATCAAGCAATCGAGGTTTATAAGCATGAAGGATTTGAGATTACAGAAGAACTTATTTCAGATATCGGTCAAGGATTTCAAATGGTCGATTATAAAATGAAAAAAGCTCTCGCATAAACATAGGAACTGTGTTAAAGTAAATTTATGCGACGGGTCGAGAAGGACTCTGGTTTACAGAGCTCCTAATTGATTTTGGAGGCACAGGATAATTGATTTCTATCTTTATCACCTGCCGGATGCAGGGGTGTCGGGCAAGACTTTTGTGGAGAAGGGCTTGTCTGCTTGAGTAATCAAGTACCGTAAAAATGCAGAAAGAAGCTTATGCTTCTTTCTGTATTTTTTTTTACAAGAATATATTCTGTAAAATTGGTTTATTTCCCCTTTAATGCTAAAATCGAAGAGCAGATTAGTTATAAGACTGTTTAAGGAGCCATTGTCATGTTCGAAAAACTCAAACGATTTGGGCGTAATTTTACACAAACAACGCCCTTTATCTTAAGTAACACGGTTATTTTTATTCCTTATCTTTTATTTTTGGGACTAACAGACTCGCATAATTGGCTGACGATTTTGCCATTTACGCTGTTTTATGCCTTTCGGATGACTGGACTATTTTTAGTCAACAGTCTACGATTTGGTCTAGATAGTTACACGTTGCTGATGATCGCTCTGCTGATTGGTGGTGCTGGTTCATTGCTTGGAATATTAGGCGTATTTTATTTTCCTTTATTTTATTTTTCAAGTGTTTTGCTAGGGCTGAGTGCAGCATGGCTTGTACCTGCTAATACCACGGTCAATTTTCACGAAAAGACGCAAGGTTTTATCAATATGGATGGGAAAAAGTACTTATTTGCAGCTATCTGGCTATTTCTCCTGTATCAAGCGATTGAGTTGCCTGCACCGACTCAGATTGCAGCAAGCTTTACTATTTATACACTTTTTTACGTCATGGCCTACCATACGGTTAGTCATTATCCGCGTTACGAACTGGATTTCAAAGACATCAAAAGAAATCTGGTAGCTACGCGAGAGCTTGTTTTATTTTTGATATTCTTTGGCTTATTGTTTCTTTTGAGAAATGCCCGATTGTTATTCGATGAAAGGCTTTTTGATCTTGCTATTTATGGTTTCTTGCTGCTGTTCATCTTGTTCGTGTTTGTTTTAGGACACCAGAAGAAGGAATGGAAGTTGCCAAGCTGGCTAAATCTGTTTACTTTTCTAAATGGAATGCTAGGGAATTTCCTTTTTTTATTTAGCAGTTTTTATGTTGGCATAATGTACGGATTAGAAAAACTTTCGATTTTTATGTATTTGCCTTATGCAGCAGGCTTGATTGCAGCAAAAATAGTCGGACCATGGATTTTGAAACGTTTAACATGGTCTCCATTGGCTATGCAATTGCTTGGACTGAGTTCTTCTTTATTGGTCCTCTTGATTCCAAATGGTTTTGCGATAGGTGTCTTTCTGCTTAGTTTCTGGCACGTAGTAACAGGCAGCTGGCTAAATAAGGAATATTATCAAACTGATGCAGCTATTCCAATGGATCGCCGGATCGTTGTCAAGTATACTACTCAAAATAAAGGGAGTGTGATCCACCAGTTTTTATTGATGACGCTTTTGTTTGTTTTAGCAAAAGAAATGGGAGAGCCAATCCATCTATTATTGATCACGCTGAACCATGAATCAGTGCCGATAGAAAGTGTACAACTGCTTATCTTGGCAAAATGGATCAATGTTGGTCTTTTACTGAGCGGATTAGTAACTGTTTATCATTTATGGAAGAAGGCGAAAAAGAATGAGGCTATTCATTGATGGAGATGGTTCTCCAGTAAAAGAAGATGTCATAAAATTAGGAGAATCCTATGGTCTTGACGTGGTTATCGTGACCAGTGTGGACCATTATACGACCAAAGAATACGCTAATCATGTCCAAATCGTCTACGTAGACCGCGGAGCTGATAGTGCGGATTATAAAATCGTCGGTATGGTTAAGAAGAATGACTTTTTGATCACGCAAGATTATGGTTTAGCTTCACTTGTATTGCCGAAGGGCGTCCGAGTGTTCCATCACTCTGGAAAAGAATTTGACGAAGCGAATATCGGCACGCTTCTAGAACAACGTTATCATAGTGGAAAGTTAAGAAAAGCTGGCATAAGGACAAAGGGTCCAAAACCCTTTACGGAGAAAGATCATATGTCTTTTTGTCAAGCGTTAAAAAAGGCAATTGACCAAGGTTTACCAAGTACAGAAGATAGTAGGTAACGAAGGTATTTTATTTATGCTCGAATACATCAAAAAGGGAACAGGGAAACAGGATAAATGTGCTCCATGTTCCTTTTTGATTGTTCTTATTACTGGGTGCAGAACAGCTTTTTCACATTTTTTATTCTCGGTGCTTCAGAAGTAGCCTCTTCGAAAAATAAGCCGAATTTTCACAAAAATTTGAGAAACAATTTATGCAAAATCCCTTCTTATTTCTTGAAGCTGATTCTTTCTGTCACAACCTTTTTCTACTTTTTCCTCTTCTTATACATTTGGATCAATGCATCGATTGCCAAAAAAATAATGACGAATGCGGCAATAGCATACGTAAATATCCCTAATAAGGAAACGACCTCTGCGTTTTCTACAGGTGCTGCTTGGACAAGCAGGGAGGACCCTACGATCAATGCAGCTAAAATCATACCGAAAACAAGCCGATTGATCATACTTTCGATCCTGCTCAATAATTTGTCTTGCTTTTTCAATTCCAAATTGACTTTTCCTTGTCCCGAAGTCCACATTTCTAATAGATGGTGGAGCTGTTGAGGGATCTTAGGCGCAGCCTTCATCCCTTCCAATAAGTCTAATCCGCTTTGTTTCAATGTATCTTCTACATCCAGATGAGTGAGAAAATAATGTTGGGCAAAAGGCGAAGCGACTTCCATGAGGGAAACTTCAGGGTCAAGGACGCGGATCACCCCTTCTAATGTCCCAAATGCTTTCAGCAAAAGCGTGATATCACGATCGAACTGCAGATTATTTTGATGACAAATCGTCACGACGTGTGTGAATACTTCTTGCAAGTTGATTTCATCAATAGGAGAATCATAATACTGTTCAAGAAAACTTGTCAGTTCTTGGTGGAACCGACTTTCATCAAACGAGCCTTCTTGCTGACAAAGTCGAAGGACCGCTTTTTCGATTCGATAAGCATCTTTCGTATACAGCGCTAAAACGGCTTGTGTGAGTTTTTGCCTAAGTCCTGCAGAAAGATGCCCCATCATACCAAAATCGATGTAGTTGATGGTATATGGCGCAACAGGGTCTTCTGTAGAAGTGGAGGCTCGAAAAGCAAAGGAACCGAACTCTTTTTCATGGACTATTTCAGTTTTTCGGCTAGCTTGTGTCTGTTCTTCTTTTTTTAGTACATGGAATAGCAGATTCCCTGGATGAGGATCAGCATGGAAAAAACCATCATCAAATACCTGTTTCATAAAGTTCTCAACTAAAAGCTTTGCAACTTCTTGTTTCAGCTGCTTGTTTTGAATTCCAGTGATAAAAGTTTCAGTTTTGTTTTCGGCGTTCATTAAATGGTTCAAGTTTTTACCAGACATTTCTTCCATCACGATCACTTTTTTCGAACAAAAAGCGTCATAAATCTTGGGGCTGCGGATCTCTTTCCAGCCATTGTTCTTTTGATAGAATTGTTCGCCATTTTGACTTTCTTTTAAGAAGTCCATTTCATTGATCAAGGAACGTTTTACTTCTTGGAGTACCCCTTTTAGATCAACTACGCTAGTTTCAGGAATGTATTTGATCAAAGGGATCGCTCGTTCAAATAGTTGAAGATCAAGTCGGATCTCTTCGGCGATGTTAGGGTGTTGGATCTTAACGACGACCGAGTCACCGTTCTTCAGCTTGGCACGATGAGCCTGCCCCATAGAAGCAGAGGCAAAAGGCGATTTGGAAAAATCATCGAATATATCTGATAATGAAAGAGAAAGTTCTGTTTCGATCGTCTTTTTGACCGTTGAAAATGTGTCGCTAGGTACACTATCTTGTAATGTTTTGAATGTTTGAGTGAAGGCAGAAGAAAGCAAATCTTCTCGAACAGAAAGCATCTGTCCTATCTTAATGAAGGTGGGGCCTAGTTCTTCAAAGGCTTTTTTTACCTGTTCGGGATTTTTTTGCTGTACAAAGTTTGGCACTACATTGTAATTGATGAACACTCGAATGATTTCTGCCAAGCGGCTACGTGGATTTGTTTGCGCCATCATCATCCCTCCTTTTCTTTATCATAACTTTTTATAAAAAACGGGACAAATAATCTAGCTGACAAAAAATAAATGACGTTTGTTCTTTTAGAAACCAACTCGTTTTTTTATAAATAAGTTATTCGTTTATTTTTGTTTTGTGCTAAAATATGAGAGTAAATCACTGAACGATTTAGAATACAGGAGGACAATCTTTTGAAGATTACTTTACTATATGGCGGACGCAGCGCAGAGCATGAAGTTTCCATTCTTTCCGCATTTTCAGTTTTAAATGCCATTTATTATAATTATTACCAAGTTCAACTCGTATTTATTACAAAAGAAGGACAATGGGTCAAAGGTCCATTACTAACAGAAAAACCTGCTAGCAAAGATGTCTTGCATCTTTCATGGGACCCAAGTGGACAGACAGAGGAAGGCTTTACAGGAAAAGTGATCAATCCGGGAGAAATCAAAGAAGAAGGAGCCATCGTTTTTCCAGTTTTACACGGGCCAAACGGGGAAGATGGAACGATCCAAGGCTTCTTAGAGACATTGAATATGCCTTATGTCGGCGCAGGCGTATTGACCAGTGCATGTGCCATGGATAAAATCATGACCAAGTATATTTTACAAGCTGCTGGTGTGCCGCAAGTTCCTTATGTACCAGTACTTAAGAATCAATGGAAAGAAAATCCTAAAAAAGTATTTGATCAATGTGAAGGTTCTTTGCTTTATCCGATGTTTGTCAAACCTGCGAATATGGGTTCTAGTGTCGGCATTACAAAGGCAGAAAACCGAGAAGAGCTGCAAAATGCTTTAGCAACAGCCTATCAGTATGATTCTCGAGCAATCGTTGAACAAGGAATTGAAGCGCGCGAAATCGAAGTTGCTGTATTAGGAAATGAAGATGTTCGGACGACTTTGCCTGGCGAAGTCGTAAAAGACGTAGCATTCTATGATTATGAAGCCAAATATATCAATAATAAAATCGAAATGCAGATTCCAGCCGAAGTGCCGGAAGAAGTTTATCAAAAAGCGCAAGAGTACGCGAAGTTAGCTTACACGATGTTAGGTGGAAGCGGATTGAGCCGGTGCGATTTCTTTTTGACAAATAAAAATGAATTATTCCTGAATGAATTAAACTCTATGCCAGGATTTACGGAGTTCAGTATGTACCCACTCTTATGGGAAAATATGGGCTTGAAATACGGTGATTTGATTGAAGAACTGATTCAATTAGGAATGAATCGATACCATCAGCGTCAATCTTTTTTTGAAAAAAATGAATAAAGAGAAATAAAGAAGAAGCTGGAGTGATTGCGTAACCGCGTTCATTCTAGCTTCTAAATACGAATAGAGAAATTTACTTGGAAGTGAGAGTCATGCGAACCCGCCGTTTAGGCCAAACGCTTTTTTCACAACCTTTTTTAGGAGAGATCTCAATGAATCTAACAATACAAGAAATTGCACAAGCCGTGGGCAGCGAATGCTCTGCACTGACAAAGATTACCAATGTCGAATTTGACAGCCGGAAGATAACCGAAGGAAGTTTATTCGTTCCTCTTGCTGGTACGCGAGATGGACATGAATTTATCCAGCAAGCGATCACAAACGGAGCATCTGCTTCATTTTGGAGCTTGCCTGTTGAACAAGCTCCAAAAGATTTTCCAGTTATTCCTGTAGCAGATCCTTTGAAAGCCATGCAGCAATTGGCAACCTATTACTTGGAAAAAGTAGGCGCAGAAGTCGTTGCAATTACAGGAAGCAATGGTAAAACCACCACGAAAGATCTAACCGCGTCTGTCTTGTCTGAAAAATACAAAACATATAAGACGCAAGGAAATTACAACAATAATATTGGTCTTCCTTACACGATTTTGCACATGCCCCAAGATACAGAAAAGATCGTCTTGGAAATGGGCATGGATCACGCCAATGAAATCACGGAACTTTCACTTATGGCTCAACCAAAAGCTGCAGCAATCACAATGATCGGTGAAGCACACATAGAAAATCTTGGGTCGCGAGAAGGAATCGCTAAAGCCAAAATGGAAATCACTGACGGACTTGTACCAGACGGATTACTCGTTGTGCCCGCAGATGAACCGTTGCTGACACCTTTAACGGCAACATTAGTACAAACAGTCACAACATTCGGTATTGGAAATGGCGATGTTCATGCGGAAGTGACAGCAAAAGGAAAAGCACAAACCGATTTTGTAGTAGAAGGAGAAACATTTACGATCCCGCTGCCTGGAAGTTATAATGTAACGAATGCTTTGATTGCGTATACGATCGGGCGCTTCTTTGGACTGTCCATACCTGAGATACGCCAAGGGCTCGCCCATGTTTCTATCACTCAAAACAGAACCGAATGGCTAACGGCAGGAAATGGTGCAGCTATTTTGAGCGATGTCTATAATGCAAATCCAACAGCCATGGGACTGGTATTAGATACTTTTAAAAATCTACCAACAAAAGGACGCAGAATAGCTGTGTTAGCAGATATGCTGGAATTAGGGAAAGAGTCTTTAAATATGCATGCGCAAATGAGTGAACATATCGATCCTGAGAAATTCGCCATGATTTTCCTTTATGGGGAACAAATGCATGCACTAAAAGAAGAATTGAACCAAAAATACCCCCAACTACCTGTGTTCTATTTTGAAAAAGAAAAGAATAAATTGATTGATGCTGTAAAACAAAATCTTGAAGCAACAGATAGTATTATGCTAAAAGGCAGCAACAGCATGGGCTTATTTGAAGTGGTAGAACAGCTTCAGCAAATGAAATAAAAATCTGTAAACTTGCAGAAAACGAAAAACTATGTTAGAATAACCTATTGCCGAAAGATGAAGAGAAATTGGACTGGTTTTGCCATAGAAACAACTTGTTGAAGCCAGATGTCATAATAATGATAAAGCTGAACGCGACCCGTTTGGCTTTTCTAATGCCTAAACTTCGCAAAGTGATTTTTCGGTGGTGCCACAGGGGCTAAGAATGGATAAAAACGTGCGTGGCCACTGTCAAAAAGAAACAATACACTTTGACCGAACAAATCGACGGGGTAGCAAAAAAGCTACATCCTCAGTTAACAACCATATAGGAGGATTCATTTGAAATTTAAAGAACTAGAATTATCACCAGAATTGTTGAAATCAGTCGAACGCGCTGGTTTTGAAGAAGCAACACCTATCCAATCAGAAACGATTCCACTAGCATTAGCTGGAAAAGACGTTATTGGACAAGCACAGACAGGTACAGGGAAAACAGCTGCATTTGGATTACCAATGTTAGAAAAAATCGATCCAGATCGTCACGAATTACAAGGTTTAGTTATCGCACCAACACGTGAGTTAGCTATCCAAACACAAGAAGAATTATATCGTTTAGGGCGCGACAAAAAAGTACGTGTACAAGCCGTTTACGGCGGAGCAGATATTGGCCGTCAGATCCGTGGCTTGAAAGATCGTCCACATATCGTTGTGGGTACACCAGGACGTATGCTTGACCACATCAACCGCCACACATTGAAACTTGGAACCGTTCAAACATTAGTTTTGGATGAAGCAGATGAAATGTTGAATATGGGCTTCTTGGAAGATATCGAAAAAATCATTTCACAAGTTCCTGATCAAAGACAAACATTACTTTTCTCAGCAACGATGCCGCCAGCTATCAAGAATATTGGCGTTAAATTCATGAAAAATCCACATCATGTGAAGATCAAAGCGAAAGAAATGACAGCTGACTTGATCGATCAATACTATGTCCGCGCAAAAGAATACGAAAAATTCGATATCATGACTCGCTTGTTTGATGTTCAAACACCTGAACTAACAATCGTCTTCGGACGTACAAAACGCCGTGTAGACGAATTGGCACGCGGATTAGAAGCACGCGGTTACCGTGCAGAAGGAATCCATGGCGATTTGTCTCAACAAAAACGAATGAGCGTATTGCGTTCATTTAAGAGCGGTCATTTAGATATCCTTGTAGCGACAGACGTTGCTGCACGTGGATTAGATATTTCAGGTGTCACTCATGTGTACAACTATGATATCCCTCAAGATCCAGAAAGCTACGTTCACCGTATCGGACGTACAGGCCGTGCCGGAAAAGGCGGTATGTCTGTGACTTTCGTTACACCAAATGAAATGGACTACTTGCATGTGATTGAAAACTTGACGAAAAAACGGATGACGACTTTACGTCCACCAACCGAAAAAGAAGCATTCAAAGGTCAATTAGGTGCTGCAGTTGAACAAATCGAAACAAAACTTGCAGAAAATGGTCTAGATAAATACCTGCAAACAGCAGATAAATTATTAGAAGAATATTCTGCACAAGATTTAGTTGCACTTTTGCTAAAAACGACAGCAAAAGATCCAGCTGATGCAGTGCCAGTGAAGATCACACCAGAACGCCCATTGCCAATGCAGAAAAAAGGATACAATAAAAATGGCAAACGTGGTGGCGGAAACAACCGTAATCGTCGTGACGGCGGTAATTATCGTGGAAACAAATCAAAAGGCGGTTATAGCAAAAATAATAACAGCCAAAAAGATGGCGGTAAACGTCACAACGATAAAAAACGCGGATTTGTAATCCGTTCAAATAACGATTAAACATAAAATGAAAGTTTCTCTTTTTTAAGAGAAACTTTCATTTTTGTTATTTGTGGACTTATTTGTGGCAAAATGGTTATAATTTGGTAGAATGAGAGTGTTCTAAATTTATTGAAAAGAGAAAAGCATATGATAAAAGGAATTGGGATCGATGCAGTCGAACTTCCTAGGATCACTCGGCTGATCGAAGAAAAACCAAAATTCATTGCACGAATCTTGACCTCTGATGAAATGAAACTATTCCAGTCCTTGCCTTTTCATCGCCAAGTAGAATTTTTAGGCGGGCGTTACGCTTGCAAAGAGGCTTTCTCTAAAGCTTGGGGAACTGGGATCGGAAAAGTTACCTTTCAAGATGTCGAGATTTTAAAAAATGAAAACGGTCAGCCTGTTGTGACGCGTTCACCTCATGAAGGCAAAGTATGGGTCAGTATTACTCATACAAATGAAACAGCTTTTGCACAAATTATTTTGGAAGACTAGAAAGAAGGAAAAACGATGGTTGTCGCTTGGCACCGCCCAACGAAAGCAGTGATACATAAAAAAGCTATAACTGAAAATGTAGCAAATGAAGTTGCAAGACTTCCGCAAGGAAAAGAATTGTTTGCAGTAGTAAAAGCAAACGGATACGGTCATGGAGCTATTGAAACAGCTGAGGCAGCAGTTGCAGGTGGAGCTTCGGGCTTTTGTGTTTCAAATTTAGATGAAGGAGTCGAGTTGAGAGAAGCTGGATTTACTCAGCCCATCCTTATCTTGAATATGGTTCCTTACGACGCACTGACTGTAGCTGTTGCTCATGATTTATCAGTAACTGCAGGTACACGGGAATGGTTGCAGGCAGCAGCTGCTGTTTTAGAGAAAAGTAAGCTAGAGACGCCTCTTTCGATTCATCTAAAAGCAGACACTGGGATGGGTCGTATCGGATTTTGTACACCTGAAGAAGTAAAAGAGGCAGCTGCATTCATCAAAGAAAGTCGTGTATTAGAATGGGAAGGTTTATTTACCCATTTTTCTACAGCAGATCAGGCAGATGATACATATTGGAATCTGCAAAAAGAACGCTTTATAGAAGTGCTAAAAAAACTTCCCGAACTTCCTCGATATATACATGTCAGCAATAGTGCAACGGCTTTATGGCATGATGAAACAATCGGCAATATGATTCGTTATGGAGTAGCAATGTACGGACTGAATCCCTCTGGGCACGCACTACCGGAAGTTTATCCACTGCAGCCAGCACTTGAGCTGGTTTCTGAATTAATTCAAGTCAAAAAACTCCCAGCAGGTGAAGGAATCGGCTATGGAGAAACATATATCACTCCTGAAGCAGAGTGGATCGGAACGATACCGATCGGTTATGCAGATGGCTGGCCACGAAAGATGCAGGGTTTTTCTCTATTGGTAGAAGGGAACTACTGTGAAACGATTGGGCGTGTATGTATGGATCAACTGATGATCCGATTGCCTCAAGAATTTCCTGTCGGAACAAAAGTGACGCTTATCGGCAAAAATGCAGACAAAGAAATCACTATGCAGGATATAGCAGATCAATTAGGTACGATCCACTATGAAGTGGCTTGCGGATTAGGACAGCGGATACCAAGAGAATATCAAGAATAAGGAGGATCCTATGGTAAAAAGAGGAGATATTTATTTTGCTGATCTTTCTCCAGTCGTGGGATCGGAGCAAGGCGGAACACGCCCAGTTTTGGTTATTCAAAATAATCTAGGTAACCATTTTAGCCCGACGATCATTGTTGCGGCCATAACGGCAAAAATGGCTAAACCTAAGCTTCCGACTCATATTGGGATCAAAGCTACTGGAACAGGAATAGAAAGAGACTCCGTTATCCTGTTGGAGCAGATCAGAACGATCGATAAATCAAGATTGAAAGAAAAGGTCTGCCATTTGGATCGACCCATTATGGCAGAAGTTGACCGAGCATTGAAAATTAGTGTGGGTATCGAAGCACTGACTCCTGTTACTAAATAAATATAGCGAAGTAACCATGCAGCCTTTACATATAAAAAAGGACCAGCTGTGCGTAAAAAAAGATACGTCTGCTTCTAGTACCAGCATTTCTGCTAGAAGAAGCGAACGTATCTTTTTTGATGATCCAAGGAGTGGTCCATGCGCCCTCCTCCTTTACATTACAGCCAGACTTGGATTACCAGCTGGCTTTTTTTACTCCTGGAATCAAACCTTTATGTGCTAATTCACGGAATTTTATACGGGACATCCCGAATTTACGCATGTATCCGCGAGGGCGTCCATCGATCAAATCACGATTTTTCAATCGTTCTGGACGAGCATCTAAAGGAAGTTTGCGCAAGCCTTCGTAATCTTTTTGCGCTTTTAATTCCTGGCGTAAAGCAGCATAGCGTTCAATCGTTTCTTGCTGTTTTTTTGCTTTGGCAATCTTTGATTTTTTAGCCATCAACAAATTCCTCCAATTATTTTTTATTAGCGTAAATCGTAATCTTTACGCTTTTAGATAAATAATTTAACACGTTACGCGAAAAAAGACAACTATTTTGTTTTGAATCATGCGCCAAAACGAAAAGACATTTTTTTTGTCAAAATAAAGGCATAAACGTAAACTTAAAGAAAAAGGGAGATGGTGACCATGCGAAGATTTGCAATTAACGGTTACGGAGAAGCACAAGATGTTTTTGAAGAAATCGATGCTCATCCCAGAGAAGTCGGTTCTGGACATGTTCGTGTAGAAATAAAAGCATTCAGTGTGAATCCTTATGATGTTGCCTTGCGTTTAGGAGAAATGAAAGAGATACGAACATTGAAATTCCCTTATGTACCAGGTAATGATGGCGCTGGTATTGTGACAGAGATTGGTTCAGATGTCACAACTGTTCATGTAGGTGATCGAGTAGCTGTCCATGCAGTCGGCGGGACTTACGGAGAAGAAGTCGTGTTGCCATCAGCAAAAGTAGCAAAAATTCCAGATAAAATGAGTTGGGAAGAAGCAGCCGGAATGGTCACGCCAGGAATTACGGCTTATAATCTAATCAACCATTTGACGGAAATCCAGCCGACAGATACTGTAATGATACTAGGAGCATCAGGTGCGGTCGGGTCAAGTCTGATCCAGCTTCTCCATGAAAAGGGAATCCGAATCTTAACCAGTGCATCCAGTAAAAATGAGGAAAAGGTAAAAAAATTAGGAGCTTCAGCATTTGCTGCTTATGATAAAACAAATCCAGGTCTGCAATTTGCTGATCAGGCAGACCTTGTAATCGATGCGACGAAAGGAAGTATCAAAGGAGAAACCGGCATCCAGATCATGAAACCAGGCGGCAGGTATGTTGCATTAAATGACCTCCCAGATCTAGATTTGCGGCAAAAAAAGGAAGGCTTTTATGAATCGTTTGTTCCAAGAAAGGAATATCTAGATGCAGAAGCCTTTGCTGGCATAATCAAAGCCTACCAAAAAGGAGCCTTTCATGTTTTTATTTCAATGAATCTGTCTGCTTCCCTTAAGCATGTCATCCAAGCACATCAGCTAGTTGAAGGACATCCTCCTGCTGGGAAAATCATCCTGTCATTCGAAAAATAAGAAATACAGGAATAAAAAACGAAAAAAGCTGAAACATTTTTGTAGGGGCAAAGACAAAAAATGTTTTAGCTTTTTTGCGTATACGTATAATAGATAAAAACTTTGGCATAAAATTATCTTTCCCTTTTATTTCATGATAAAGTAAAGTCTGTAATCCTTAATTATTTCTCAATATGTAAGAGATTACAATGAGACAATTGCCGTGATATGTCCAAAAATTCGACTTTTTTGAAAAAAGCCGATTGAAAAAAGTATGAAATACATGGTAAAGTAATTCAGCTGAAAAAAGAAGAAGGGGGAGAACTATGCAGTCAATCAAAAATACGCTTCGATTATATTTGCTTGACTGGAAACGGATTTTCAAAAACCCGATTGCAACACTTCTGATCATCGCGATCATGATCATCCCTTCGCTATATGCGTGGTTTAACATCAAAGCATTATGGGATCCATATGGAAATACTGGAGAGCTGCCAATTGCTGTTTACAGTGCAGACAAGCCAGCAGAGTTTCAAGGTAAAGAAGTGGCCATTGGGGAGCAAGTCATCGAATCGCTTCATAAAAATAAACAATTAGGATGGCAATTCGTTGATTCAAAAGAACAATTAGAAGACGGAGTCCGTTCCGGAAAGTATTACGCAGGTATTTACTTGCCAAAGGATTTCTCAGAAGATCTGCTGAGTTTTACTAGTGGTGATATCAAGAAACCAAAAATCGAATATACGGTAAATGAAAAAATCAATGCGATTGCACCGAAAATCACCGATAAAGGAGCAAGTTCGATCCAATCGCAAATCACAAATGAATTTATCAAAACAGCCAGTTCGACTTTATTGAAAGTATTCAATGAGATAGGTTACGACATCGATACGAACCTAGTAAGTATCAATAAAGTCAAAGATATGATTTTATCAACAGATGAAAATTTGGACACGATCGACGGCTACACAAAACAAGTCCTCGAATTACAAAGTCAACTACCTGAAATCAAGGAAAAACTGAATAAAGCAAATGAATTCGTGGATTATATCCCTAAAGTAGATGAGATGGGTGAAAAAGTCGTTGCATTGAATGACAAAATGCCTGAGTTGAAAGATCAAGCAAAAATCATCCTTGATTTGCAAGAAAAAATCCCAGAGATCCAAAATGCCGGTAAACAACTAGCAGAGATCGACGGCGATTTTGCTTCGATCCAAGAGACAATGAACCAAGGAATCGATGAAGCAAAACAAGGCTTGACGATCATCCAACAAGTACAGGATATCTTGCCAGATGTGAAAAATTTAGAAAATCAGGCAAGTGATCTAGCAAACCAAACAAAATCAGGTGCCTCTCAGCTGAAAGATGCGATACCAAGCATCACAAACAGTGTAGATGTTACATTGAAATCAATTGGACAAGTGGCAACAACGACAGGTTCGTTAATAGATACTGTAAGAACAGCTATTGAAGATGGTAAGCTGACTGATGATGAAAAGAAAAACATCAGCAATGTATTGAACGGCTTTATTGACGGAATATCTCAACAACAAAATGCAATCGATAAACTGGTCGAGTTCCTGACTAAATTGCAAACAAGTGCTGGAAATACGAAATTGCAGCCAATTATTGATCAGCTAAATCAATTAAAACCCTTGCTAAGCAATCTGCAAAACCGCCTATCTGCTTTGAACACAGCTGTTCAAAATGAAGACACGAAGGCTATTGATGAATTGCTAGATCAAATTGATGCCGTTGTTAATAATATCAATGGCATCATTGCTGGTATCAATACAGGTCAAATCAGTTCCACTGTCACTTCTCTATTAGACCAAGTCATCGATACGATTGGGACTGCGCAAGGGGCGCTAAGCAAAGCGGACCAGATCGACTTTGATTCGCTTCTCAGTTCAACGAAAGCAACTGTAACGAATGCAGTGGCAATTTTAGAAAAATATCAAAAAGAAATGCCTGCAATTGGACAAGAAATCCATGATGCCAATACAATGCTGAATGGAAATATGGATACCATCGTCAATGGCATCAATGAAGGGGCAGACCTATACAACAATGAATTACCGATCCTTCAGCAAAAATTAGGATTGGCCGCTGATTTTATCCAAAATGATTGGCCAGCACTAAAAAATGAAATCACCGGTACATTGACAACAGTAAATGAAAAAATGCCAGAAGTCGAAACAGCTGTGAACGCTGCTGCGGACTTGATCAACAATGACTGGCCAAATATCAAAGCTGGTATCCAAAAAGCAGCAGACGCGATCCGAAAAGGCGAACAAGAAGTCGATCTAGGCGAAGTCATCAAATTATTGAAACTAGATGCAACAAAAGAAAGTGACTTTTTTACACAACCTGTTGAGCTACAAACCAATGCGCTTTATCCAATCGCAAATAACGGTTCAGCTAGCACCCCGTTTTATACTGCACTATGTCTGTGGGTCGGCGCTGTTCTTCTTTCAAGTGTTGCTACGACAGAATACTATTTAGGAAAGAAAGACCGAAACAATTTTACGAAACGAGAACAATTCGTTGCTCGTATGCTGACATTTTTGACAATGGCGATTGCGCAAAGCTTGATCGTTACATTAGGGAATATTTTCTTACTAGGAGTAGATGTCCAAAATCCGGTCTACAGCGTGTCATTTGCTGTCTTGATCGCCTTAGCGTTCATGATGATCGTCTATGTCTTGGCTGCATTATTCGATAATGTCGGTAAAGGGATCGCTATTATCATCTTAGTACTGTCGATCTCTGGCGGAGGCGGGAACTATCCGATCCAAGTCTCAGGGAAATTCTTCCAAATGATCAATCCGTTCTTGCCATTTACTCATGCGGTAAACTTGTTACGGGAATCTGCAGGAGGAATTTATTGGCCAAATGCTACGAAAGCAATCTGGATCATGATCGGTCTGTTTGTTGTCTTTGGAATCGTAGGAACGGCAATCTATCCGTTCATCGAAGAAAAAATGACGAAATTCAAAGAAGCGGCGCATGAGAGCCATATTTTTCATTAAAAAAAGAGGTTGTGAAATCAGCGTTTTGACCTGAGTATTAGAGAAAAAAATGGAAAAATAGTTCCTCATATTTTGCCGTTTTTTGAGCTAATGCCGAGGGTCAGCTGATTGAACACCGTGTACCAAGAGGTTGTGAAAAGGCTGTTCTGCATCAAGTAATAAGAACGACCAAATAAAAACAGCTTCTTATGTTTTTAATTTGGTTGGGCTTATTACCGCAGATGCAAGCTTTTAAACACCGTTTATCAAGAGGTTGTGACAACTGCGCTATGCTTCGAGTAGTAAGAATGATGGGTAGAAAGCAACCTTACATCTCTCTTTCAAAAGTTAAGATATCAAAAAGGATAGAACTTGATTTTCTAAGTCAAGTTCTATCCTTTTATTATAGAATTCAAAGAAAAAGCCCATAAAAAAATGTTAGATTTTTGCTGTATTAAAGCGTTTGAAAAAGCGCTTGATATTTTTCTGTTTTTTTCCAATTATTTTCTTAAAGTTTATTGACTTTTAAGGTCAGTGAGCGTACTATAACATCTTGTTTACTATAAATTTTCGACTATAAAACTTGAAGTAAAATTGTGTGTAAAGGAGTTTAGAAATTGGATTACTTAAAAAGGTTGTTAGTAGGTAAGCCTTTAAAATCTGCTGAAAATGATGAGCACAAATTAACCCGATTTGCTGCTTTGGCATTATTGTCGTCTGATGCGTTATCATCTATTGCATATGGTACGGAACAAATCGTTGTCGTTTTAGTCGCTTTGTCTGCTGCAGCCATCTGGTATTCGCTACCCATTGCCGCTTTTGTTATTATTTTATTGATTTCATTAACGCTATCATATCGTCAAATCATCCATGCTTATCCTCATGGCGGGGGAGCATATGTCGTCAGCAGTGAGAATCTTGGAAAGAATGCTGGCTTGATTTCCGGTGGCTCTTTATTGATCGACTACATGTTGACAGTAGCAGTATCTGTCTCAGCAGGTGCTGAAGCGATCACATCAGCGGTGCCAGCACTCTACGGTCATCAAGTCGCTATTTCTGTGACAATCGTTTTGCTACTGATGATGCTGAATCTTCGTGGGCTGAGGGAATCTGCATCGTTCCTATTATTTCCGGTGTACACATTTATCCTTGTGATCTCGTTACTGATCGTTGTTGGTTTATATAATATCGTGACAGGTGCTGTGCCATTGCAAGCTACTGCACTTCCAGGAGCGGCTGTGCCGGGTGTTTCTATCGCTTTGATTTTACGAGCATTTTCTTCTGGTTCTTCCTCTTTAACTGGGGTGGAGGCGATTAGTAATGCTGTACCATTCTTTAAGAAGCCAAGAGCAAAAAATGCCGCTGCTACATTGACGATGATGGCATTGATCTTAGGTTTCTTCTTCGTGGGGATCACATTTATCAACTATTGGTATGGGATCGTTCCTGAAAAAGAAGTCACTGTTTTGTCTCAAATTGGTAAAGCTGTCTTTGGACATGGTATTTTGTATTACGTCCTTCAATTTGCTACAGCGCTGATTTTAGCAGTTGCTGCTAACACCGGTTTTTCTGCTTTTCCAGTTCTTGCATACAATCTGGCAAAAGATAAATTCATGCCTCACATGTATCAAGATCGTGGGGATCGACTAGGCTATTCCAATGGGATTATCACACTAGCGCTAGGTTCGATCGTATTGCTGTTTATTTTCCATGGCTCAACAGAACGCTTGATTCCGTTATACTCTATCGGCGTGTTCATTCCATTTGCTTTATCTCAAACAGGGATGGTCGTCAAATGGAAAAAAGAAGGAAAAAGATGGTTAAGCAAGTCGATTGCCAATATTACAGGTGCGTTCATCTCATATGCAATCATTGCGATTTTGTTCGTCTATCGGTTAGGGGACATTTGGCCTTTCTTCATCATTATGCCAATCGTTATGTTCATTTTTTATAAGATCCATGATCATTATAAAAAAGTAGCAGAACAGCTTCGTTTAGAAAATGATGCAAAACTACATGATTATGACGGGAATACCGTTCTTGTATTAGTCGGGAATGTGACACGGGTAAATATCGGTGCGTTGAATTACGCACGTTCGATCGGTGATTATGTCGTTGCGATGCATGTTTCGCTAGACGAAGATGTCGAAAAAGAAAAAGAAATCGAAGCAGAATTTAAAAAGCATTTCCCAGATGTCCGTTTTTCAATCGTCCACTCTTCTTATCGCTCGATTGAAAATCCAATTATCCGTTATGTAGATATCGTAAGTAAAAATGCAGCGAAACAAAACTATACAACTACTGTGTTGATTCCTCAATTTGTACCAAACAGACGCTGGCAGAATATTCTCCATAACCAAACAAGTTTGCGGTTAAGATTGCGATTGTCTTGGCGTGAAAATATCGTTGTCAGCACCTATAGCTACCATTTGAAGAAATAAACCAAGTTTTAAAATCAAAAACAGACCCTCTAGCTCTTAATTGAAGCTAGAGGGTCTGTTTTGTCTTATTCCCAGCTAAAGGTGCCCTCTATAAGCCATTAAAGATGGGAACAGCGTATGAAATGTTATTATTCTTCCTATTTAGCTGTAAAACATTTTGATTTTGATGTCTTGATCATAATTTCCGAATCCTTTGCCAAATAATGTACAGCCTCCTATATTTTCAGCTTCTTCCTTTACCTCGACTCTTAAGTGCCATGTGTCTTCATAAGTAGAAATCTCAGCCTCGTCAAGTGACCATTTTTTGTTACCATAACTCAGTGCCATTTTTAATTGGTGATTCACAAACCCGACGGTCTAAGCAAGTATCAAATCGATAGTGAACATGAATGGCAGGAGACGAAAGAGGCAATCATTTTTGAGGCAGTAGAAGACTTGACGGCCAAAATCAGTTTTGAATAACCGTTACAAATCTTTCGTGGGTATCCTCAGGTTATTCAAGATATCAATCAAGTCACACTGCAACGAGGAACCTTCGTGTATTGGTGTTGTTGCATAGACTCACAGGCTTTAGATTCGACCTTTGCTAAAGATGATACGTTGTTACCAATTACTTTACGTTTGGCTACCGCTAGTCGTAAAGGAGTAAGAAGTGAGCGTGGACAAAGATCCTCCCTAAAAAGGGGTCTTTTTCTCTATGTAAAAAAGAGGAAAAGTTTGCTGAATTTAAGTGCTTTATTGTATTTTTTGACGTACTTAATCAAGTACGCTATAATTATATCAGAAAAAGGAGGAGAGACAATGGCTAATACAACGATGAATCCTAGCACTGCTCGTAAAAATTTTTATCAGTTATTGAAAGAGGTAAATGAAAATCATACTGAAATCGAGATTATTAGTGATCGTAGTGGAAACAATGCTGTATTGATTGGGCTAGAAGACTGGAGAGCGATTCAAGAAACCCTTTTTCTTGAGCAAACAGGTACTTTAGATAAAGTACGAGACCGCGAAAAAGACGACAGTGGCTTTACGAATATCGATGATATTGATTGGGAAGCTCTTTGATGAGTAACTATACAGTCGCAATCAAAAACTCTGCGAAAGTGGATTTAAGAAAAATCAAGCAATCGAATTTAAAGAAACAATTTGAAGAAGTGATTCAGACATTGAAGGAAGATCCATATATGCCCACGCAGTCTTTTGAAAAGCTGAGACCTACACATGAAGGCAGATACTCACGCAGGCTGAATAGACAGCATCGAGTGGTTTACAAAGTTGATGAGGAAAATAAAGTTGTGGAAATTTATTCTGCCTGGACACATTATGAGTGAAGTGAGAAGAGCCAACCTTTTTAGATAGTTAACAAAGAGTCTCCCCAAAAAGGAGACTCTTTTTTTGTTCTAAAACCAACCTTCTTGGATTTATTGCATGATTTCTTTAATTTGTTCCTATATCTCCACCTTTGAAGGGTCATTGTTTGAGTTTAGGAATGGAATGTTGACGGGTTTATGTAAAACAAGGAGGAAGAAGTGTGACAAGGAAAATCAGTAAAATTGGAGCATCGTTGTTAGTGTTGGCAGTGGCAACGACCATCGATTATCGCCAAAGTGAGGCGAAGACAATTGGAAATGTCGTTTATCGAGAAACAGCCAAAAGTATGTTGAAAAAAGCAATGGACAATCAACCGGAGTCGTCTTATTGGTTCCCAAAGGATTCGTTGGCATGGTCTTTTGGAAAAGATACAGATACGAAATACAATACCAGTGTCGTTCCTTTAGCAGAGCGGGTATCCAAAGCGACATTGCCGAACATGAATGTCACACAAACGGAAGAAGTCAAAGTCGTGGCGCTTTCGGCCATGAATAGCAGTATCAACGGCAATGCATCACGAGGGATCGATATCTTTTACGCCAATGTCTTTTCTTATTGGCAATATATCGATCAATTGGTTTACGGGGGTGCTCTTCTGGTGAAGGATCATCGTATCGCCAAGTCTAGTTGCGACGGATGCAGTCCATAAGAATCGTGTACCGGTTTTAGGAACCGCAAACCTCCCATGGCGAGAAGCTGGAATGGCTAGATATGTTTTTAGCCAAGGATGAGGATGGCAAGTTCCCGATTGTAGAAAAGATGATCGAAGTTACCGATACGGCAGTCACCAGTTTTGATGATGCAGCTGAAGGCGTCGAACAATCGAGGACTGATGGAAAAGGCTTAAATGAAAGCCACGCCAAAGGATGTAAGAATTGATGCCCAATTCAAAGAACAAGCAGACGAGTATTTAGAGATCATGTGGTATGAATTCCATGACGAGTGATGGGAAAATGGATTGGCAAAATGCCTTAGCGGATAAGAAAAAAACTTAGTCGGTGGATGCAGAGATGAACCCGTTGGCAGTATGAAGTTGGAGTATACGGAATGGACAAATAGTTAAAAAAAGCAACTCTTTGCCCATAAGGAGGGAAGAATCAGAGTGGATTATTGCCTTAAAAAATGACAGAACTAAAAAAGCCTTTGCGACCAACAAATGGTCGCAGAAGCTTTTGTTTTTTACAATAACATCAGCGTGATGTACGGCTGGCTGGATCTAGCCGTCTTTCCAAAATACCTAAAAGCCAGTCCGTGATGATCGCCATTAATGCAGTTGGCAATGCACCTGCTAAAATAATCGATGTGCCATCTGTTGCATTGGTTCCTCGGATAATGATATCTCCAAGACCACCAGCACCGACGAATGCACCGATCGCGGTTATCCCGATGGCAACAACTAACGCGTTTCTTATGCCTGCCATGATAACAGAAACAGAGAGTGGTAACTCTACCATGAATAGTCGTTGTCTAGCAGTCATCCCCATGCCTTTGCCGACATCAAGGATGTTTTTGTCTACTTGGATCATCCCGGTATACGTATTCTTGATGATCGGTAAGAGGGAATACAAAAATACAGTAACAATCACGACATTGACTCCCAGGCCTAATCCAATGATTAAAATGGAGATCATGGCTAGAGAAGGGATCGTCTGGATGATATTCGCCAAACGAATCACCCAGTTTGCTAATTTACGTCTCCTAGAAATCATGATCCCAACCGGAATCCCGACAACTGCTGCAAAGAGGACACCATAGATAGAAATCAGGAAGTGACGGATAAATTGTGCAAAGATATAGGAGCCATTTTCCTGGAAATAATAGAAAAATTGTTGAAAGACATTCATTTTATCCAATTGCTTCACTTCCCTTCAAAATAGTGGTTTTCTTGTAAGAAACGTTGTGCTACTACTGATGGTTCCACTAGATTATTATCTGCTTCGTAGTTCAATTCCTGCATTTTTTCCGTACTGATGGTATGACCTAACTTATTTAAGGCTTCTTTTAAATGAGGCGTATCAGCTAATATCTTGTTGTCTACAACTGGAGCAGCATCATATGGTGGGAAGAATTGACGATCATCTTCCAACATGACTAGATCATAACTGGCGATCCGTCCATCCGTAGAGTAGCCAAGAACAATATCCATTTTTCCTGCTTCGACTGCGTCATAAACAAGTCCAATCTGCATAGGTAATATCGAATTGAAGGAGAAGCCATAAGTTTCTTGGAAGCCGTCATAACCGTCTCCTTTACGATTGATCCAAGAAGTATCTACACCAGCTACTAATTCATCCGCTACATTTTTCAGATCGCTGACTTTAGATAGATGGTATTTTTGTGCGGTGTCTTTTCGAACAAGAAAGACATACGTATTTTCAAAACCATAGGACGGGAACCACGTTTGATCGTATCTTTTCTCAAATTCATCTTTCACGGTAGCAAACGCTTTTTTCGGATCTTTTTCAGGAGGAAGGTTCAATGTAGTCGTTAAATCTGTTCCTGTGTAGCGAGCCGCTGAAATTGAAGCATCTCCGTTCATCATCGCTTGATGGTTGATAGTTGTGGTAGCCAGATTGTTGATGATTGCGGTATTTTTATCTGTATAATGTTCAACCATTCCGGCAACTAGGCTTGCTAAGATCTGTGCTTCTGAAGTGATTCCACCTGTGATCGAAATGGTGTCTTCATCTGTATTGCTGGCAAGACCAGGGAAAGAACAACTCGCAAGTATAAGAAGGGAGGAAAGTATCATGGTCATTTTTAATATACGTTTCATTCTTCATTCTCCTCTCTAAGTGCGATCGGTGTCAGCCGGTGTTCCAAGAGACCTAGAAGCCAATCAGCCAATAGTGCTAAAATTGTTACAGGGATCGTACCTGCCAAAATGAGATCTGGTTGGTAATTATTCAGTCCACTAAAAATCAAATCGCCTAAACCACCAGCGCCGATATAAGAGGCAAGTGTAGCCCATGCAATCACGTAAACGGCAGCTAAACGGATACCAGCCATGATCGTTGGCATAGCAATGGGCAATTCAACGGAAAAAATGGATTGGAACTCAGTCATCCCCATGCCTTTTGCCACATCCCGATAATTCCAATCGACATTTTTCATCCCAATGTACGTATTACGTAAAATCGGCAATAATGAATAAATAAAGAGTGCGATAATCGCAGGTAATTTACCTACGCCAAATAACGGGATCATCAATGCCAATAAAGCAAGAGAAGGGATTGTCTGCAAGGCACTGGTTAAGCCAATCACAATCGTGGCAGCTTTTGGAAAACGTGTCAGTAAGACACCAAGCGGTACAGCAATGATGATACCAATGATCAAAGCAAGTCCCGAAATATAAAGATGTTCAAAACCTTTTGAGAGAATTTCTGAACCGTGCTGATGAAAAAACTGCTGCATAGGTCAGACCTCCTTAGATTCTTCAGGAGTAGCTGACTCTGCAACATCAGTAGTTGCGGGATCTTCTCCCCAAATCACATCGTAGACGATATCCACTAATGATGCACGAGTCAGGATACCTACGACTTTGTTCTGTTCATCAACGACCGGCACGTATTTCAGTCCGCGTTTTAAAATGCGTTGCAAGGTATCACGAAGATAGGCGGATTCTTTTACGTAAAAAACATGTTTATTCAAAATGTCGCCGACACTGGATACTTTTCCTCGCTTTTTATTCAACGTTTCTACATCGATAAATCCTTTTAATACATTCGAATTATCGGTAACTAACAACGTATCTACACGTTTTTCCCTCATCAGTTTGATTGCTTCTTGTAATGATTTTTCCGGTGTAATCGTGATTGCTGTATTTAGCATAACTTCGCCGACTCTTGTCGCATTTGGCTTGGCTTGTAGTAGGCGATCTTCTCCAATCAACTCTTCTACGAAATCGTTTGCAGGATGACGTAAAATATTTTCTGGTGTATCAAATTGGATCACACGGCCTTCACTCATGATGGCGATACGGCTTGCTAGTTTAATCGCTTCATCCATGTCATGGGTTACAAATACGATCGTTTTTCCCAAACGCTCTTGTAAATCTTTGACAAGGTCTTGCAAGGAATCACGAGTGATTGGATCAAGCGCACCGAATGGCTCGTCCATCAAGATGATATCTTGATTCGCTGCAAGGGCACGAACGACTCCAATACGCTGCTGCTGACCACCAGATAATTCATGTGGGTAGCGATCTAACATCTCACGGGGCAATTCCACAAGATCAATCATTTTTTCAGCTGTTTTATTCCGTTCTTCTTGACTGACTTTCAACAATTTTTGGACAAGAGTGATATTTTCACGGATCGTCATGTGAGGCATCAATCCAATACTTTGGATAACATAGCCGATCTGACGTCGCAATTCCACTGGATCAATTTCTTGGATGGATTTTCCATCAATCAAAATTTTCCCTTGTGTTGGATCAGTCATTCGGTTGATCATCCGCATCGTCGTCGTTTTTCCGCTTCCGCTCGTACCGATAAAACAAATGAACTCACCCTTTTCAAATGAAAGATTGACGTCCTCTACAGCGACTTTTCCACCTTTATAAATTTTTGACACATTTTGAAATTCAATCATGGTGCCACCTCTTTTTCTATTTTCAATGAAGAACTATCTATTACTAGTATGCCTAAAACAATGAAAAAATACAAATAGGGTAGTTTTTTTATTTAGGAAAACAAAAAATAGAAGTGAAAAAGTGCTGATTTTGCCAACAGAACGAAAAACATGATAGAATGATGAAGCACATGATAGAAAGTGAGTGACGATATGTTAACAACAGAAGATTTTGATTTTGACTTGCCGGAAGAATTAATCGCACAAACACCATTAAAAGACCGCGATCATTCTCGTTTACTTGTTTTGGATCGGAAAACTGGAGAGATGGAAGATAAACATTTCCATGAAATCATTGAAGAGTTACAGCCTGGTGATGCGCTAGTTATGAATAATACACGAGTTCTGCCTGCTCGTTTATATGGAGAAAAACCAGATACTGGTGCGCATTTAGAAGTCCTTCTTCTAACGAATACACAAGGAGATACGTGGGAGACATTAATCAAACCTGCGAAACGTGCCAAAGTTGGGACAAGAATCTCTTTTGGTGATGGCAGATTGCAAGCAGTAGTGAAAGAAGAATTGGAACACGGCGGACGGATCATTGACTTTGAGTATGAAGGAATTTTTCTAGAGATTCTTGAATCATTGGGAGAAATGCCATTGCCTCCATATATCAAAGAACGTCTGGAAGACCCAGATCGCTATCAAACTGTCTATGCGAAAGAAAATGGTTCTGCTGCAGCGCCAACAGCTGGATTGCATTTTACGAAAGAATTACTTGATGAGATCGAAGCAAAGGGTGTTGAATTAGTCTATCTGACACTACATGTAGGGTTAGGTACATTCCGACCTGTCAGCGTAGATAAAATTGAAGAACACCATATGCATAGTGAATTCTACCGTTTGACGGAAGAAGCGGCTGAGCGATTGAACCAAGTACGTAAAAATGGCGGGAAAATCGTGGCTGTCGGAACAACTTCAATTCGAACATTAGAAACGATTGGAACGAAATTTAATGGAGAAATCAGAGCAGACAGCGGATGGACTGATATTTTCATTACGCCTGGCTATGAATTCAAAGTGGTAGAAGCTTTCTCAACTAATTTCCATTTGCCAAAATCGACTTTAGTCATGTTAGTTAGTGCCTTTGCAGGAAGAGAATTGACTTTATCTGCTTACCAGCATGCGATTGAAGAGCGCTATCGTTTCTTTAGTTTTGGAGATGCGATGTTCGTGAAATAAGGTTATGAAAAACCGCTAGTTTTGAATGACAAAAAAGCTTTACAAAGATTTTATGACAAAGAAAAAGCCGAGCTCTCGATAAGCTCGGCTTTCTTGTACCTCGGAAGGATTCAAATAAACAGAAATGATTGTAACTTTCCATCATACATGCAAAGCACGGTGTTGAATTTCTTCATGTTAAACAAAAATTTTGTTTTCGTTACATCTTCAACATTTGAAACATCTCTTGTTCCTATTCAATTTTCAGACGTTTACGTTATTCAATTGTTACGTATCGCATTACTTCTTGTTTCGGATACTTCGTGATCCAAACATCCATACGTATTCACTATTTATAGGTTTGTACTCTACACGCATGTCTGGGTGAAACCTGTACTTCTAACAACTTTGTTTGCTTACACTGTTCTATCGAGAAATTCTTCTGTCTATTTGATGGTATCCTCCTTCCTTACATCTATATAATAGCATCCTTTGGTAGCGTTTGCAAATATAAGCACTTTAAATTTTACGCTTTCTTAACAAATAATCGATAAGCCCTTTATTTGAAGTAAATAAAAAAAGGATGTTATAGTAAAATAAGTACCTTTTTTTGTACGAAGATTTTAAAGGAGGAATAGGATGGAAGAATACAAGCAGACAATAGAAGAAGTAAAGAAGGTAACAGAAGCAGATCCAGATACTGGGTTGTCTTCACAAGAAGTGGATGAACGGCGAAAAAAGCAGGGATTGAATAAATTCGATGAGGCGCCGAAAGAATCGATGATCAAAAAATTATTTCGAAGCTTGTCCGATTTTACAACGATCATCCTTCTTGTAGCAGCGGTGATTTCCTTTTATACCGCATTTGCTACAGAACATGGGGATTTATTTGAAGGACTGCTGATCATCGCTATCGTTGTGATCAACTCGGTATTGGCGATTGTCCAAGAAGGAAACGCAGAAAAAGCACTGGAATCCTTGCAAGATATGAATAAACAAACGGCAACTGTCATACGAGACGGCAAAGTGACCACTGTTGAGTCAGAGCAACTGGTAGTGGGTGATATTCTTGTTTTAGAGTCCGGTGATGCTATTTCTGCCGATGCCCGTTTGATCGAAGCATCACAATTACGTGTAGAAGAATCGGCGTTGACTGGAGAAAGTGAAGCAGTTGAAAAAGATGCAGCATTTATTGCTGAAGAAGATGAGTCATTAGGTGACCAACTTAATATGGTATTTAAAGGATGTACGGTTGCTGCAGGTCGTGGGAAAGCGATCGTCACTGCCATTGGTATGGCTACAGAAATGGGTAAGATCGCGGATCTTTTGAACGAAAATACTATGCAAAAAACACCTTTACAGGTCCGATTGAATCAGCTAGGCAAACGAATCAGTATGATTGCTTTAGCGGCTGCGGCTTTAGTATTTGTGATTGGTGAACTGCAAGGAGAACCACTCCTTGAGATGTTCATGACTTCGATTTCCTTGGCTGTTGCAGCTGTACCGGAAACCTTGACTGTTATTGTTACGTTGACACTTGCATACGGTGTGCAGAAGATGGCGAGGAAACATGCGATCATCCGACAGTTGCCAGCAGTTGAAACGCTAGGAACCGCTAATGTTATCTGCTCAGACAAAACAGGAACGCTGACACAAAATGAAATGCGCGTCCGCCGGGTATGGAGCAAAGAAGATGAAGTAACGAATATCGAAGATTCAATGACGAACAGCGCGATGGAAATATTGAAAATGGCTGCACTATGTACAGATGTGACGGTCGAGCAAGAAGATGACGACCTTGTTATCAAAGGTAATCCAACAGAAGTAGCCATCGTAAGGGCTGTTGAAGAGAATTATCATACAAAAGCAGAATTAGAAGAAAAATATCCACGAGTAAACGAGCTTCCTTTTGATTCTGAACGAAAAATGATGACAACAGTTCACCAAATGGGCGAAAAATACATCTCAATCACCAAAGGAGCATTCGATGTTCTTGCTCCGCGCTTTAGTTCAGGCGATGTAGAACAAGCGGCGATCGTTAATGATCGCTTTGGTAAACGGGCACTGAGAGTGATTGCTGTTGGTTATGCTACTTATGACGAAGAACCGCAAGATATTTCTTCTGAAGCACTGGAAAAAGACTTACGTTTGATTGGTCTGATCGGAATGATCGATCCACCACGTCCAGAAAGTAAAGGAGCAATCAAGCGAGCGAAAAAGGCTGGCATCAAAACAGTCATGATCACTGGAGATCATGTGGTAACTGCCAGTGCCATAGCGAAAGAATTAGGTATCTTGAATGATCCGTCAGAAGCACTCTCAGGATCAGAACTGCATCAATTATCAGACGAAGAATTAGATGCGCGTGTCAAAGCTCTCTCTGTCTATGCTCGGGTAACGCCAGAAGACAAGATCCGGATCGTCAAATCTTGGCAACGTACGGGTGCAGTCGTAGCGATGACTGGGGATGGTGTGAATGATGCACCAGCGTTGAAAGCAAGTAACGTTGGGTGTGCCATGGGGATCACAGGGACAGATGTGGCGCAAAGTGCCGCAGATATGATTTTGACGGATGACAACTTTGCGACGATCGTAGACGCTGTCAGTCAAGGACGTTCGGTTTATCAGAATATTCGTAAAGCTATCAACTTTTTGCTAAGCTGTAATATTTCGGAGATCTTTATTGTTTTGATTGCGATGCTGTTAGGCTGGGGAGCGCCATTCACAGCTGTGCAACTACTGTTTGTCAATGTAGTTGCCGATGGTCTTCCAGGATTTGCTTTGGGAAGAGAACCAGCAGAACACGGCATCATGGATCAGCCTCCTATTCCGAAAAACGAAGGGATCTTTGCTCGAGGCTTGTTGCAAAAAATCGCCATAAACGCAGGAGTCTTCACCATCGTAACGCTGTTTGGTTACTATTTAGGTAGTTATGTCGATACTATTAGCCCATGGGTAGATGCAAGTCAGCATGTCGGTCAAACTGTTGCATTCTTGATCTTAGCTTATTCATCGATTTTGCATGTGTTCAATGTACGCAGCAGCCAATCGATCTTCAAAGTCAATTTAGCAACCAATAAAGCTTTGGTAGAAATGGCGTTACTGGCATTAGCTATTACAACGGCTGTTGCTTTGCTGCCATTTACGCAAGAACTATTCGGCCTAGTACACATCAGTTTGAATCACTGGTTCTTGGTAGGGATTTTGTCTATCGTACCAATCGCGGTCAATGAACTGATCAAGTTCCATCGATTACCGGAAGCAGAAGAAGAGGAATGATTAACTGTTTCTAAGTTGATTTTCTTTTTACTGGAACTATACAAAAAGGAGGTGTGACATGAATGTTGTCACACCTCCTTTTTTCTAATGGGCTGAATGTTTCTTTTACTGCCTCTCGATAAACGGTGTTCTCCTGCCAACCCCTCGGTCACAAGTCACACTCTCTTTTAAATATCTTTTGGCAATTGTTCATAAAATGCTGCTTTTGTTGCGGAAATGTATGGGCTGAGCCATAGATAACCAATACCAGCAGTTGCTAATGCTAAGATATGCCAGCCGATAAATGAAAGATCTAACCAGAAAAGTTGTCCTTTATAACCATCCATCAATTTTCGACTTGCAGTGATCGTATCCAGTACTTTAGGTGTTTGTCCTGTTTCTTGGACGATATCGTAGTAGATAAAATAGCTTTGAGAATAAGAATAGCTTTTAATGATTCCAGGAATAACTAATAGCAAACCCCATAATGTTGTAAAGATCGAGATCAGCACAGCTAAGCCGATCACTCCGCCGATAAACAAACCTTTGAATCCACGAAATGCATCTTTGAATGGTTCGATCTGATCTTTTTGTCCACGTAAAATATCAAGATAAGTCCAAGAAATACCGCTCATGAACAAAGCGCTAATGATGCTGGAAATAATTCCGCCACCGCCTCCTGAACTACCGCCTCCTGAAGTTGTCGCATCTGAGACGCTCGCTGATCCATCATATATGGTGGTGGCAAACAAGATAATAGGAATCATAATAAGAAGAATAGCAGCAATACCAATCAATGTAGGGATTAGATTTAGTAAAACAGCTTGTCCCCAACGTCCTTTTAGACTCTCTTTTGCTTGGCGTTTTAATTCTGCAGAAGATTGCATGATTTTTCCCTCCTTTTCTTTAATAACACCAATATACCATGTATCAAAAAATATTTCTGTCATAATGTTTTTCTTTTTTTTTGTTATTCATAAAAAAAGGATAAAAAAAAGAATATTAAATAAAGTAGAAGGAAGCCGAGGGAACTTGCAAAAAGCACTTGAAACGATTATGATGGTGGGAGTTGTCAAGATATTTTATATAGAAAGTAGGGAAATGAATGACGCAACCTGCCATTCGCTATCGTTTAATCAAGAAAGAAAAACATACTGGCGCGCGTTTAGGGGAATTGATCACGCCACACGGAACTTTCCCCACACCAATGTTCATGCCAGTAGGAACATTAGCTACAGTAAAAACAATGTCCCCAGAAGAGTTGAAAGAAATGGGTGCTGGCGTTATTTTAAGTAATACATATCATTTATGGCTACGCCCTGGTGAAGACTTAGTAGAAGAAGCTGGCGGACTGCATAAATTTATGAACTGGGATCAACCGATTTTAACAGATTCAGGCGGCTTTCAAGTTTTTTCATTAAGTGATATGCGGAATATCGAAGAAGAAGGCGTGCATTTCAAAAATCACTTGAACGGTTCGCGTATGTTTTTATCACCAGAAAAAGCAATCAACATCCAAAATAAATTGGGCTCTGATATCATGATGAGTTTTGACGAATGTCCACCATTCGATGAAAGTTACGACTACGTGAAAAAATCAGTAGAACGTACGTCTCGATGGGCAGAACGAGGATTGAAAGCTCATGCTAATCCAGACCGTCAAGGATTATTTGGAATCATCCAAGGAGCAGGGTTTGAAGATCTTCGTCGTCAAAGCGCGAAAGATCTAGTCGGGATGGATTTCCCTGGTTACTCAATCGGCGGGTTATCTGTCGGGGAACCTAAATCAGAAATGAATCGTGTATTAGAATTCACTACACCGTTGATCCCCGAAAACAAACCACGTTACTTGATGGGTGTCGGTGCTGCTGATTCATTGATCGATGGTGTTATCCGTGGAGTAGACATGTTTGACTGTGTCTTGCCTACTCGAATCGCTCGAAATGGCACATGTATGACTTCTCAAGGCCGTCTAGTAGTGAAAAATGCGAAATATGCCCATGATTTCCGTCCAATTGATGAGAAATGTGATTGTTATACATGTAAAAACTATACACGTGCCTATATCCGCCATTTGATCAAATGTGATGAAACATTTGGGATTCGTTTGACTTCTTACCACAATTTATACTTCTTGTTGAATCTAATGAAACAAGTACGTCAAGCAATCATGGATGATAATTTGCTTGAATTTAGAGAAGCCTTTTTTGAAGAATACGGGTTCAATAAAGAAAACGCAAAAAGCTTCTAAAGGAAAATCTTTTAAAAATTAAGTAAAAAACTAGTGTTAGCAGCATTTTTCTGCTAAAGTGTTTTTTGTAGATACAGAATTAGTGAGGTGAAAAAAATGGGAACATTACCAATGCTTGTGATGTTTATCGCGCTATTAGCAATGTGGTTTTTTATGTCACGTTCGCAAAAGAAACAACAGCAAGAACGTCAAAACTTGTTAGATAGCATGAAACCAGGTGATTCAGTCGTAACGATCGGCGGATTACATGGAGTTGTTTCAGAAATCGACAATGACAAACGGACAGTTGTTTTAGACTGCGAAGGGATCTTCCTTGAGTACGATCGTGCAGCAATCAAAACGGTCAAACCAGGGACTGTCGTAACAAATGATGCAACGACTACTGTTGAAACAACAGAAGAACCAGCTGAGACAGTTGAAGTAAAAACTGAAACAACAGAAACGCTGGAAGAGACAGAAGAGAAGGAAGAAAAATAAGTATCAAAGCTTATTTAAAGACGAGGTAGGGCAGAAAGATGTCCTACCTCATTTTTTATTCAAAAAAGAAAGAGATAAGAGCATGGGATATATTGCTCAATATTGAATAATCGGGTGTGTCATATAAATAATAATAAATAACTTTATATATTTTTCTATACAAACACCTGTAAATAAAGCAATTTTATATTTAAAAATAACTGTGAAAAAAATCACAAAAAAGTGTTTACATAGAAAAATAAATATTGTATGATATACATGTGAATGATTTAACAAATAACCATGACCCATTAGGAGGATAATGATGGCTAAAGTAATGGAAAAAGAAAAAACGAAGACAATTGACGTACAAGCAATGATTGATGATTTGGCAGAAAAAGCAAATGCAGCATTGAAAGAAATGGAAAGCTTTGATCAAGAAAAAGTAGACCATATCGTGCATGAAATGGCAATGGCAGCTTTGGATCAACATATGCCATTAGCGAAGATGGCTGTAGAGGAAACAGGCCGCGGTGTTTACGAAGATAAAGCAATCAAAAATATGTATGCGTCCGAATATATTTGGCATAATATCAAACATGATAAAACAGTTGGTGTGATCAATGAAGATGTCCAAAAAGGGTTGATTGAAATTGCTGAACCAGTCGGTGTGGTTTGCGGAGTAACTCCAACAACGAATCCGACTTCCACAACGATTTTCAAATCAATGATCGCGTTGAAAACAAGAAATCCAATCGTTTTTGCTTTCCATCCAAGTGCCCAAAAATCTTCTGCAGAAGCAGCACGAGTGGTACGTGATGCTGCTATCGCTGCCGGAGCTCCTGAAAATTGTATCCAATGGATCGAACATCCTTCGATCGAAGCGACTTCTATGCTAATGAACCATCCAGGTATCGCGATCGTCTTAGCGACAGGTGGAGCTGGAATGGTCAAGTCTGCTTACTCTACAGGAAAACCAGCTTTAGGTGTAGGTCCAGGTAACGTACCAGCTTATATTGAAAAAACAGCAAAAATTAAACGTGCAGTGAACGATTTGATCGTTTCGAAAACATTTGATAATGGAATGATTTGTGCTTCTGAACAAGCTGTGATCGTGGATAAAGAAATCTATGCAGCAGTAAAAGCAGAATTCCAAGCACACCAAGTTTATATCGTAAAACCAGATGAATTGCAAAAATTAGAAGATGCAGTGATGAACGAAGGAAAATATGCGGTCAATCCATCAATCGTTGGACATTCTGCGATGGAAATCGCAAAATTGGCAGGAATCAGTGTACCAAAAGGAACGAAAATGCTGATTGCTGAATTGGAAGGCGTAGGCCCAGATTATCCGCTATCAAGAGAAAAACTTTCTCCAGTTCTTGCCATGATCAAAGCTAACAACACGGACCATGCGTTTGATTTGTGTGAAGGTATGTTGAATCTTGGAGGGTTAGGACATACAGCAGTTATCCATTCAGAAAACGAAGAGTTGCATGTCAAATTCGGTCTTCGAATGAAAGCTTGTCGTATTTTAGTGAATACACCATCTGCAGAAGGCGGCATCGGTGATATCTATAACGAAATGATTCCGTCATTGACTTTGGGATGCGGTTCTTATGGTAAGAACTCTGTTTCTCGTAACGTCTCTGCTGTAAACTTAATCAATGTCAAAACTGTAGCGAAACGGAGAAATAACATGCAATGGTTCAAATTACCGCCAAAAATCTTCTTTGAAAAGAACTCTCTATTGTACTTAGAGAAAATGGAAAACGTTGAACGTGTCATGATCGTTTGTGACCCTGGTATGGTCCAATTCGGTTACTGCGATACAGTTCGTGAAGTATTGGCACGACGTAAAAATGATGTGAAGATCGAAGTCTTCTCAGATGTTGAACCGAACCCATCGACAAATACCGTATACGCAGGAACGAAACTGATGGCAGACTTCAAGCCAGATACAGTAATCGCTCTTGGAGGCGGTTCTGCAATGGACGCAGCTAAGGGAATGTGGATGTTCTATGAACACCCAGACACATCTTTCTTTGGTGCAAAACAAAAATTCTTGGATATCCGTAAACGGACATATAAGATCGACAAACCAGAAAAAACACAATTCGTATGTATCCCGACAACATCAGGGACTGGTTCTGAAGTAACGCCATTTGCGGTCATCACTGACAGTGAAACACATGTGAAATATCCGTTAGCAGATTATGCATTGACGCCAGATGTCGCAATCGTCGATCCTCAATTCGTCATGTCAGTTCCAGCATCTGTCACAGCAGATACCGGGATGGATGTGTTAACACATGCAATCGAATCCTATGTTTCAGTCATGGCTTCAGATTATACACGTGGATTGAGCCTACAAGCAATCAAGTTAGTCTTTGACTATTTAGAAAAATCAGTAAAAACACCTGATATGGAATCACGTGAAAAAATGCACAACGCTTCTACAATGGCTGGTATGGCGTTTGCTAACGCATTCCTAGGTATTTGTCACTCAGTCGCACATAAAATCGGCGGGGAATACGGGATCCCTCATGGACGGACAAATGCGATTCTTTTACCGCATATTATCCGCTATAATGCAAAAGATCCACAAAAACATGCGATGTTCCCTAAATATGACTATTTCCGTGCAGATACAGATTACGCAGATATCGCAAAATTCTTAGGTCTGAAAGGCGAAACAACAGAGGAATTAGTCGAAGCTTTAGCAACGGCTGTTTATGAATTAGGAAAATCTGTCGGCATCAACATGAGTCTAAAAGCTCAAGGAGTCACACAAGAAACACTAGATACAACCGTAGACCGTATGGCTGAATTAGCTTACGAAGACCAATGTACGACAGCTAATCCGAAAGAACCATTGATCTCTGAATTGAAACAGATCATCATTGATGCTTACAACGGATAAGCAAAAGAAAGCGTAGAAAAAAGATAAGAAAATAGATGAAAAAGAACTTGGAAAACGTTGTTTCTCCAAGTTCTTTTTTTAATTTCCAAGTAACTGAAAGTTACTTTTGTTATTTAACATTTAGGTCAATTTTAGACAGTTTTTGTTCAAAAAGCGATATTTATAGTGGACGGTATTACTGCTATATTAAGGATATAAAATGAAAGCGTTTAAAAAGGTGGCGTAAAGATGATTATTAAAGAAGAGATTTTTGTACCTAAAGAATTAGTGAAAGAAAAAATTGACCTGCTCGTTGAAAACCTGACAACGATCAAAGACGATAATGGTGAATTTTTGTTGGACTTTGATGGACTGAAAGTAGATGACAAAAGCTGGACAGTGTGGAATTGGCCACAAGGTGTCGGTCTATATGGTATTTATAAAAATTACCAGATGACAAAAAATCCTCGCGCTTATCAAGTGGTCAATGAATGGTTTGAGGATCGTATGGAAGAAGGCGCTCCGCCCAAAAACGTCAATACAATGGCACCGCTATTGACTATGGCTTACTTGTATGAAGACACGAAAGATTCACGCTATTTGCCTTATTTAGAACAATGGGCAGAATGGGTCATGAATGACATGCCTCGGACAAATGAAGACGGGTTACAGCATGCCACATATGGACCGGAAAATAAGAATCAGTTGTGGGACGATACATTGATGATGACAGTGCTTCCTTTGGCAAAAATCGGGAAATTGTTGAATCGCCCAGAATATTTAGAAGAAGCTCGTTACCAGTTTATGATCCATATCAAATACTTGATGGATAAACGAACAGGATTGTGGTATCACGGCTGGACGTTTGAAGGAAATCATAACTATGCCGAAGCATTTTGGGCTCGTGGAAACTGCTGGTTGACGATTGCTATTCCAGAGATCATTGAAATCTTAGAATTATCGAAAGAAGATGCATTGCGCAAATTATTGATCGAAACACTTGAAGCACAAGTGCGTGCATTAAAAACTTATCAGTCTGAAAGCGGTTTATGGCATACGTTGTTGGATGATCCTTCTTCTTACGTAGAATCTTCTGCAACTGCAGGATTTGCTTACGGTATTTTGAAAGCGGTCCATAAACGTTATTTACCACAAGAATATAAAGAAGTCGCTTATCGTGCTATCCAAGGATTGCTTGAACAAATCGATGAAAAAGGAGAAGTTCAAAACGTTTCAATCGGGACAGGAATGGGGGACAGTTTAGATTTTTATCGGAATATCGGAATCACAGCAATGCCTTATGGACAGTCGTTAACGGTGCTTTGTTTGACAGAATTGCTCGTCTCTTATTGTTAAAAGAAAGGAAACCCATATGAAAAAAACATCACTGCTGTTTGCAGCAAGTTCGCTTAGCCTAGGTCTGCTAGGTCTAAGCGGCTGCGGAAATAATTCTAGTGTGGCAACTGTCGCAGATGCAGACGTAAATGAGATAGTTACCTTGCGCTTTGCTTATGCAAGCAACAGCCAGCCAGTAATTGATGCAATGAATGAATTTGGGCGTTTAGTAAAAGAAAAAACAGATGGTTCCGTACAGATCCAGTATTTCCCAGATGGACAACTGGGTGGAGAACGTGAACTGATCGAATTGACACAGTCAGGAGCAGTAGATTTCACAAAAGTAAGTGCCTCAGCGTTGGAAAGTTTCTCTAAAGATTATTCGATTTTTTCAGTTCCTTATCTATTCAATGATGAAGAACATTTCTTTAAGGTGATGGATAATGAAGAAATAATGGAGCCAATCTACCAATCGACCAAAAATTTAGGATTTACCGGATTGACCTATTATGATTCTGGTCAGCGCAGCTTTTATATGGTAGACGGTCCGATCCATACGCCGGAAGATTTGAAGGGAAAGAAGATCCGTGTGATGCAAAGCGAAACCGCTATCAAAATGGTAGAGCTTTTAGGCGGTTCGCCCGTACCTATGGGAAGTGATGAAGTGTACACGTCTCTTCAATCCAATTTGATCAACGGATCAGAAAACAATGAATTTGTCTTGTATACAGCTGGACATGGTGGTGTGGCTAAATACTATTCCTATGATGAGCATACACGTGTGCCAGATATCATCATCATGAATGATGCCATCAAAGAACAGCTAACTGATGAGCAGGAAAAAGCCATTGAAGAAGCAGCGAAAGAATCAACGGTTTTTGAAATTGAAGCTTTTGCAAAAGCAATTGAAGAAGAAAAAGCTTTAGCACAAGAAGAACATGGAGTCCAATTCAATGATGTAGATAATACACCGTTTCGAGAGGCAGTTGCCCCACTTCATGATATATTCAAAAACGATCCTACCTACAAAGACCTTTATCAAAAGATCCAAGAGCAAGGAGCGTAGCTGTGATGAAAATGATTTTAAACAAGGTATTAGAGATCCTGGGAGCTGTTTTGCTTGTTGGGATGGTCGCTGTTGTTTTATGGCAAGTATTTTCCAGAACGGTTTTAGGAAATCCAAATACGGTCACGGAAGAGCTTGTTCGATTCGGTCTTGTCTGGTTTGCCATGTTGTCTTCCGCGTATGTTGTGGGACAAAAAGCACATTTAGCCGTAACGGTTTTAAGTGAAAAATTAACTGGCAAAAAAAGTAAAATTTTAGAAGTTGTTGTTCAAAGTTTATTTCTGGTATTTGCTGCGATGATCATGGTGTATGGCGGATGGAATGCTGTCACATTGACAATGGGGCAGATCTCGCCTTCTTTAAGTATTCCTATGGGATATGTTTATCTGTCAGTACCTGTATCGGGGGTACTCATCATTATCTATAGCCTGATCAATCTAATCGATACATTAAGCAACAAGCCAGCAATTCAAGAAAAAATATAAAAATGGAGGAATAAAATGGCAATAGAAGCCGGATTAGTGTTATTTTTTGTATTTGTTGTGTTGCTTGTATTAGGGATGCCGATTGCTATAAGTATTGCATTCTCATCGATGATGACTTTATTGTTAGTTATACCGTTTGATGTTTCTGCTTTTAGTTCAGCTCAAAAAATGGTGGGAAGTATCAATAGTTTTTCGCTGATCGCTATTCCGTTTTTCGTTCTCTCGGGCATTATCATGAATAATGGAGGGATAGCTAAGAAACTAGTGGATTTTGCGATGTTGTTCGTCGGGCGCGTGCCGGGGGCTTTGGCTCATACGAATGTGTTAGGGAATGCTTTATTTGGTTCCATCTCTAGCTCGGCCATTGCCGCTTCTACCGCGATTGGCGGAGTGTTGATCCCTCAGCAAGTGGAAGAAGGATATGACCGGAAGTTTGCGACAGCGGTCAATATCGCGTCAGCTCCGACAGGTATGGTCATTCCTCCAAGTACTGCTTTTATCATGTATTCACTTGTTGCTGGTGGTGCTTCGATCTCTGCTTTGTTTATGGGAGGTTATCTCGTAGGCGCTTTGTGGGCGCTAGGAATCATGCTAGTAGCATTCATCGTTGCTAAAAAGAATAAATACCCTGTTGTCGAAAAAGGACAGATGGCTCATGCTGGAAAAATAATAAAAGAGGCGATTCCTAGCCTTCTATTGATTGTCATCATTATCGGTGGTATCTTGACGGGGATATTTACAGCAGTAGAAGCTTCAGCGATAGCTGTCATTTACTCCCTGTTGATTGCTATGTTTTACTATAAAACGGTAAAACTAAAAGATATACCTAATATGTTGTTTCAATCAGTAGCAATGTCAGGGACGATCATGTTCTTATTGGCTACTTCTTCCATGATGTCTTTCGCCATGGCGTTTACCGGTATTCCTCAGGCAATTAGTTCGTTGATTATGGGCGTAACGGATAATAAATTTATTATTCTGTTATTAGTCAATCTTGTGTTATTACTGGTGGGTATGTTTATGGATGTGGCGCCTGCTATCTTGATTTTTACACCAATATTTTTACCAATCGTCACAAGTGTAGGGGTTGATCCTGTACATTACGGGTTGTTTTCAATCATGAATCTGTGTGTAGGCTCCATCACGCCGCCAGTAGGTACAGGACTATATGTCGGTGCAAGTGTAGGAGGCGTAAAAGCAGAGGCAATGCTGAAACCGCTTCTTCCTTTTTATGGGGTTATCTTAGTCGTCTTGTTTTTGATTACTTACTTCCCGCAAATCGTCATGTGGCTACCCAATATGCTGAGTTAGGAGAATAGTTATGTTGAACATTACAATTAGAGGACATGATCTTTCCGAAGTCCAAACGATAGAAGATCTTGCAGAAAAAACAAAAGAACAAGGGATTCATACACTGCAGCTCGCCTTAGGTCTTTCGTTTCCTGAAATACCTTCTGGCGCAAATGAGATCAATTCTGGGATGGGAAATTATGTCAAACGAGTTTTAGAAAAGCAAGAAGTGACCGTAGGAATTTTAAGTTGCTATATCAATATGATTCATCCAGATTTAACGATACGAGAAGAGTTGCTGACAAAGTTCGAGCAGTATCTTCGCTATGCTTCTTCCTTTGGTGCGTCGATGGTTCCTTCGGAAACTGGATGTGTTTTGCCGGAAATCCAATATACGGAAGAAAATTTCACAGATGAAGCATTTGCTGAAGCTGTGTCCGTTATCCGTCGCTTGGTAAAAGCTGGAGAAAAATACCAAATGATGGTGGGGATAGAACCAGGTTTGAATCATCCGGTGTATTCTTTAGCAAGGGTAGAGCAGCTGATCCAAGCAGTAGATTCGGACTATCTAGGAATCATTTTAGATCCGACCAATTTGATCACAAGTAGTGATTATCAAGAACAAGTCCAATTGGTAGAAGAAGCTTTTGAACGTTTTGGTGAAAAGATATGTGCGGTTCATTTGAAAGATTTTCGTGTCGAACAGGAAAAAATCGTGCCGGTAAATTTGGGAGACGGTGTGATCGAGTACACAAAAATCAAAGAAATCATCATGAAGAATCGTCCGTACCTGTATGTGGTTCTTGAAGAAACAAAAGATGATGGGATTCGTTATGGAAGAAGTCTTCTTGAATAATGTAAAGAAGACGTTGGTTAACTAATATTTAGAATGGAGGGGGCGGGGCTAGAAGATGCCACGTCTCTTCTTTTTTATAAGAGTATATAAAAGCAGCTCTTTTTGATTACAAAAAACGTGGTATAATAAAATTGTGCATAAGTGAACAAAAGGAGGTGCGGCACATGCTCCAAAAGAAAATCAGCGGTGAACAAGTCAATACGATGGTTTCTGATCAGTATGAAATCTATCATGTCAAAGATGTCGTCAGCCAAAATAAAACGATCTATCATCATCATGATTTCTATGAGATCCATGCTACATTAAAGGGAGAAGCGACTTTTTATTTGAACGGACGACAATTTACGATCAAAGCAGGAAGTGTGCTGCTCATCCATTCCAATGATTTGCATCGTATCGTCCGCCAATCTTCAGATGTATTCGAGCGTGTCTATATCTTTGTCACCCCTTCTTTTCTAGAAAGTCGTTCCACGCCATGGTCTAATCTATCGGCTTGTTTTCAACCAATGGGAGAGAAGAGGAGTCGTGTATTGCAAATAGAACAGGAAGTATTGAAGCAAAAATTATCATTTATCGACCATCCTCCTGATAAAAAAATTTACGGTGAAGACATAAAATATGAACAAGCTCTGGTAGAATACTTGATTTTTCTCAATCAAGTTGTACAAAAAGAAGAGAGTGCGCAAGAACAGAATGCTGTAGTTCCTAATGAGCGTGTGGAACAAATGTTACAATATATCTCAAAAAATTTATCTCATCCGCTTTCTTTAGAGGAAATGGAAAAGCAGTTTTTTGTCAGCAAATACCATATCACACGAGAATTTAAAAAGTACACTGGATTTACGTTTCATCAGTATGTAATGAAGAAAAAGCTGATCTATGCCAAGCACTTGTTGCGAGAATACCGCAGCTCTAGTGCTGTATATAGTAAAAGTGGTTTTTCTTCTTATCCGCATTTTCTGAAAGCATTCAAGAGAGAGTTCGGCATAACGCCTAAAGAATTTTTGAAACGTGATACACAGAAACAGTTGGTTCATTATGAACATTTTGAAGATGAACAATGAGAATGATCACTAAAAAATAACCGCAGTAGCTGCTGTTGTTTACATAGAAGCAGAAACTGCGGTTATTTTATTTTTATCTATATATTTCAAAATATTTTGAAAAAATGACGTACATATTATATGAATCAGCTGAATTTACGAAAGTCTCTCGGCGATAGTCCTGTTTTTGCTTTGAACAGGCGGCTAAAGTAAGCAAAATTCTCAATCCCTATTTCTTCGGAAATCATTCGAACCGTAAATTCTGTATACCGAAGAAGGTCTTTAGCGTAAGAAAGTTTTTTGCTGATCAAATAATCGATTGGTGGAGAACCGATAAATTTGGAAAAATCTTTGCTCAGCTGATATTTATTCAATAAGAATTGTTGTTCTAATTGATCAAGTGTAATCGTTTCTTTGAAATGTTCGTCTAAGTATTGCTTCAGTTTGTAAACGTAGGCGGGAATATCCTCTTCTTCGAAATCTAGCTGATACTTTTGCAAAATCAGTTCATTCAGCAACTCGTGGATAGCTACAGAGGACTGGAAATCGGTACGGGCATTCGTGCCTTGTTGCATGTGGATCAATTCTGTGATCAAATGGTGGATCTTGTTTTCTGATGGATCCCCTGTTGAATGGAAGGTGTTATGGCCGTCTTTTGTGAACTCCTGATAAAATGATTGGACGTTCTGACCATTCAAATGGATCCAATCCATTTCCCATGGTTCTTCGCTGATCGTTTGATAACGCTGATATTCTTGGCAGTCAATAAAAAATAAGTCTCCAGCTTTTAGCTGTTGCTGATTATCATTATATGTAAGCGAACCTTTGCCAGACAAAGTAAACTTTATCAAGTAAGAAGGTAAATGTGCTCGTTCAGTATAGTAAGGGATTGGTGCTTTGAAGTAACCGATTTCTTGGATATAAAAAAATAAATTCCTGCTTCTTTGTGTAGGCGTCAAGATCACTCTTTTTGAGTCTTCCGACCATGAGTGGTTGGCTTTTTCCCAGTAATCCATGTAAACACTCCCAACTTGTCAAGATAATGCAATTATATACCAAAATAGTGTGAAGCAAAATATAAGATTCTGTATTATGATAGCATTGTTAATAAATGATAACGCTTTATTAATAAAGTGCTAATCAACAATAAAGTAAAAGAGGTGGAGAAATGAATCCAACATTTGTTGCCATCGATATCGGTGCATCAAGCGGACGACTAATGAAAAGTACGAGGGATGCAAAAGGTTCTTTGATCTTGGAAGAAGTACACCGGTTCAAAAACGGCTTTCGGAACAAAGACGGTCACGATCGCTGGAAGATCGATTATCTTATCAAAGAGATTTTGATTGGATTTGAAAAATTAAAGCAGACAGGAATTGATCGCCTTTTTGCGGGGATCGATACATGGGCAGTCGATTACTGTCTGATTGATGAACAAGGGGATCGGATAAATGATCCGATTGCTTATCGGGACAAGCGTACCAATGGAGCAGTAGAACAGTTTTCTGAAATCTATTCTCTAGATAAGTTGTATGAGCAGACAGGGATTCAGATCCAGCCTTTCAATACCTTGTTCCAATTGTTTGCTGAAGAAAAAGAAAATTTGGCAAAAGCACATAAATTGTTACTGATACCTGATTATTTAGGGTATGTCTTTACTGGTAACATGGTGACGGAGAAAACTAATGCATCTACTATGCAGCTGCTGAATGCAGGGACAAAAGAATGGGAAATAGAACTTCTTGAAAAAATCGGTGTCTCGAAGGAATTATTTCCACCATTGACAGAGCCGGGAACGATACTAGGAGATCTGCAAAAAGAACAATTTTCAAAATATGATTTGCCAGATGTGACCTTTATCACAGTAGCAAGTCATGATACGGCGTCAGCTGTATTAGGAACGCCAGGTCAAGGAGAACGTTGGGGTTATATCAGCAGTGGGACATGGTCGCTTTTAGGGATTGAAACAAAGATCGCCAATGTTTCTCGCAATGCTTTTTCTGAAAATTATACGAATGAATGGGGTGCCCATAACACGGTGCGTTTTTTGAAAAACATCATGGGGATGTGGTTGATCCAGGAAGTTGCCCGAATGCAAGAGTACGAGTACAGTTATGCGGAATTGGCAGAGCTTGCTGCAAAAGAAAAACCGCTGCAGCAAGTGATGGAAATCAATGACCCTCGATTTTTGAATCCCCCAAATATGATAGAAGAGATTCAGCAATACTGTTTTGAAACAGAGCAGCCAGTCCCTGTCTCATCGGGAGCTATCGCTCGTTGTGTGTATGATAATCTTGCTCTTTGTTACGCACAAGAGCTGATCAAAGTAGAACACTTAACTGGAACGAAATTGGAAAAGCTGCACATCGTAGGGGGCGGATCGAATAATCGTCTACTGAATCAATTGACAGCAGATTATGCCGGAATCATTGTAGAAGCAGGACCTAGTGAAGCCACAGCAATCGGGAATGTTGCCATGCAAATGCTCAGTACAGGTCAGTTTTCGAATATAGAACAAGCAAGAAATGTAATCAAACAGTCGTTTCCATGTGAAACTTTTTACCCAGATGAAAATAAGCAAAACACGATGGAATGGTACGTGAATAAAATCAAAGGAGTAATCGTATGAACACGATTGAAAGAAATTACGAACAAGCAAAAGAAAAATATGCAACTATCGGTGTAGATACAGATGCTGTACTAGAAAAGATACAGGACATCAAAATTTCTATGCATTGCTGGCAAGGAGATGATGTCAAAGGTTTCTTGACACCGGATGGCGAATTGACCGGTGGAATCATGGCGACAGGGAATTTTCCAGGAGCCGCACGAACACCTGAAGAGCTTAGACAAGATCTGGAGAAGGCTTATTCGTTGATACCGGGCAAACACAAATTGAACCTTCATGCTATCTATTTGGATACAGAAGAATCTGTCGATCTAAATGAAATTGAGCCGAAACATTTTGAAAAATGGGTAGAGTGGGCAAAAAAAGAAGAAATCGGTCTTGACTTCAATCCGACTTTCTTTTCGCATCCAATGATGAAAGACGGCTTTACATTGGCTCATCCAGATAAAGAAGTTCGTGAATACTGGATCGAACACGGGAAAAGAAGCCGCAAAATCGCGGAGTACTTTGGGAAAGAAACTGGGCAAACAAGTATCAATAACTTTTGGGTACCTGATGGGATGAAAGATAATCCGATTGATCGTTTTACCCCACGGGAACGTTTAATGGAATCACTCGATGAAATTTTTACAGAAGAGTTAGATGAACGGTATGTACAAGATGCAGTAGAAAGCAAACTATTTGGTTTAGGCGCTGAAGCTTATACAGTCGGTTCCCATGAATTTTATATGGGTTACGGGTTGACTCGTGACAAACTTGTTTGTCTAGATGCTGGACATTTTCATCCAACAGAAGTGATTTCCAATAAATTATCTTCATTAGCTTTATTCAGCAAAGGAATCATGTTGCATGTTTCCCGTCCAGTGCGTTGGGATTCAGACCATGTGGTTTTGATGGATGATGAATTGCAGGAAATCGCTAAAGAATTAGTCCGTAACGAATTGTTGGAAAAAACAAATATCGGTCTGGATTTCTTTGATGCAACGATCAACCGTATCGCTGCTTGGGTCATCGGTACGAGAAATACACAAAAAGCACTGCTGAAAGCTATGCTGGAACCAGTTGAGCGATTGAAAGAAATGGAGCTGGCTTTTGACTTTACTTCAAGAATGGCTTATACGGAAGAATTGAAAGATTTCCCGTATGCCGATGTATGGAATTATTTCTGTTACAAAAATCAAGTTCCAGTTGGTTTGGATTGGCTGGAAGAAGTCCAGGAATATCAAAAAGACGTGTTGGAATTAAGAAAATAGGAGTGTGGCTATATTGAAAAAAATAGATATTTTACAAGCGCCTTATGTGAAAGAAATGATCGAAACGACGTCGAATCTTTATCGCTTGGGATGGGATGAAAGAAATGGCGGGAATATTTCTTATTTACTAAAAGAAGAAGAGATCACACCGTTCTTGGATCCTGAAAAAGTGATCCGCCGCATCTCGATGATTTTTGATGCCAGCCGTTTAGCAGGATGCTATTTTATTGTAACTGGTTCAGGAAGATATTTTAAAAATGTAGCGAGCGAACCTGCCGAGAATCTTGGAATCGTTCGAGTTGCTGAAGATGGCAAAACACTGGAACTTTTGTGGGGGCTGGAAAACGAATGCCTTCCTACAAGCGAGTTGCCAAGTCATTTCATGAGTCATATCGCCCGTTTAGAAGTAGACCCAGATAATCGGATCGTTATGCATTGCCATGCTAGTCATCTATTAGCGATGAGTTTTACGCATGAATTAGACGAACGTTCCTTTAGTCGTACGCTATGGCAAATGTGTACGGAATGCTTAGTTGTTTTTCCAGAAGGAATTTCCATCATTCCGTGGATGGTTCCGGGAACAAATGAGATTGGGGAAGCAACAGCTGAAAAAATGAAAGAAACTCGATTGGTTTTATGGCCACAACATGGAATCTACGGGTCAGGAAAAGACATGGATGAAGTCTTTGGTTTGATCGAGACAGCAGAAAAGGCAGCAGAAGTCTATACGTACGTCAAAGCGCAAGGACCAATCTTGCAAACAATCACGGACGAAAACCTGTGGCATTTAGCAGATGCGTTTGGTGTCACTCCAAAAGCAGGTTATTTGGAGGAAGTTCATACGAAAGCAGGTGTCTGACATGGTGAAAAAAGCTTTTTGCATGAAAGTTTACCCAGAAAAACAAGAAGAATACAAAAAAAGACATGATGAACTTTGGCCAGAAATGCGTACAGCACTTCGTGAACACGGGGTCATCGACTATTCGATCTATCTTGATCCGAGTACAAGTTTGTTATTTGGTTACTTAGTGATCGAAGATGAAAAGTTATGGGAAAAAATGGCAAATACATCTATCAATCAAAAATGGTGGAAGTACATGGAAGATATCATGGAGACAAATCCAGATGCCTCTCCAGTCAGTTGGGAATTGATGCCAGTCTTTGAACTGTAGCAACAAGCAACTGGGCAACCGGTTGCTTGGGGTTCTTTCGTTTTTATTGTGAAAAATAATACAAATTAGGAGGAATAGAAAATGAGTAATCGAATGATTTTAAATGAAACATCGTATTTTGGAAAAGGAGCGATTGAGTCGATCGTCCCTGAATTTCAGCAGCGAGGATTCGGCAAAGCAGCTGTCATTACTGACAAAGGATTGATCGAGCACGGTATAGCAACAAAAGTAACAGAACTTCTAGATAAAGCAGCAATCGCTTATGCTTTATACGACGGGATCGTACCTAATCCAACGATCCAAAATGTAAAAGATGGAGTGGCTTTTGTTAAAGAGGCAGAGGCAGACTGTTTGATCGCAATCGGTGGAGGTTCGCCAATCGATACGGCAAAAGCCATTGGGATTATTTTGACGAATCCAGAGTTTTCAGACGTCATTAGTTTAGAAGGTGTTGCTGATACGAAAAATCCATGTTTACCTATATTAGCTATACCAACGACTTCTGGAACAGCAGCAGAAGTAACGATCAACTACGTCATCACAGATGAAGTAAATCACCGAAAATTTGTTTGTGTTGATCCTCATGATATCCCAATCGTCGCGTTCATCGACAGCGATATGATGATGGGAATGCCGAAAAAATTGGCTGCATCAACAGGTATGGATGCTATGACGCATGCTATTGAAGGGTTTATCACAAAAGGCGCTTGGGAAATGACTGATATGCTGCATTTAAAAGCAATCGAAATCATCGGCCATTCTTTGGAAGCTTCTGTAGATGGCGATCAAAATGGGCGAGAAAAAATGGCATTAGGACAGTATATTGCGGGAATGGGCTTCTCAAATGTCGGTTTAGGACTGGTACACGGGATGGCTCACCCGTTAAGTGCATGGTACAACATTCCTCATGGCGTAGCGTGTGCAGCACTTTTGCCAACTGTCATGAAATATAACAAAGAATATACTGGAGAAAAGTACCGTGAGATCGCTCTTGTTCTAGGGATTAAAGGAGCAGCTGAAATGTCTTTAGAAGATGTAAGAGAAGCGGCTTGTGGTGAGATCGATCGGTTGAGCAAAGCGGTTGGAATCCCAGAAACCATTTCTGAATTAGGTGTAAAAGAAGCAGATATTCCAGCAATTGCAGAAGATGCTTTGCGAGATGTATGCACACCAGGAAATCCAAGAGAAACGACAGTAGAAGAAATCATTGCTTTATATCAAAGTTTGATGTAAAAACGAAGCGGATCTTCAACATTAAATTGCCTGTAAAGAGAAATGGTAGTTTATATCTGGATATCTCTTTTAAATTGATGGTATTTCCGCTATAATTTTTCTTATAAAGAAATAGGAGAATATTATATGGAAAATAAAAAGCCTTATGGAACTGTATTGATCAAAGCCTCTAAAATACTAGACTATTTAGCGGAAAACCAAGATGTCTCTTTGCAGACGATCGCAAAGGGTGTGGGAATGACCTCTTCTACAGTCTTGAAAATACTAGATACTTTGTTGATGATCGGCTACGTAAATAAAAATTCAGAGAAAAACTATCGTTTAGGTGCAAAGCTTATTCGCTACGCGAATAAAAACATTGAACAAATCGATTTGGTAGAGTTGACTTTACCGTTTTTAGAACAGCTGCAGCAAAAGATCGATGAGACTATCCACTTAGGGGTATTGGACAACAATGAGATCTTGTACGTGAACAAACTAGATCCAAAACATCAAACGATCCGCATGTCTTCAAAAATCGGAATCACCCGACCATTATACAATTCTGCGATGGGCAAAGCCGTATTAGCAGAATTCAGTGAAGAGCAGTACACTGATTATCTTGAAAAGCATCCGTTGATCCCTTACACAGAATATACGATCACCAATGCATTACGGTTGAAAAAGGAAATCCAAACGGTAAAAGAAACCCACATCGCATTTGACGATGAAGAAATCGAACGTGATATTTTTTGTATAGGAGCCTCAATCGTGAAAAACGAACAAATCATTGGTGCATTTAGTGTAAGTATGCCGAAATATCGTTTAACAGATGAGACAAAAGAACAAATAATCAGTGCCCTCAAGCAAACAAAAAGCGAAATCGAGCAAAGAATTCAAAAATAATGAAAAAAGCGTTTGCAATTTTTCTTTTCTGCCGTATAATATGGGTATAGATTTCCAAGTTATAAAATAAAATTTCTAAATAGGAAATAGGTGGAGAAGATGAAAAAAATTGATATTTTATCTCGATTGAAAAACGCCGGAGTGATTGCGGTGGTACGCGGAAAAAGCAAAGAAGAAGCTTTGAATGCTTGCCACGCAATCATCAAAGGTGGTCTAACTGGTATTGAGTTGACTTTTACAGTCCCTCAAGCAGATCAAGTAATCAAAGAACTTTTGTCATTCTACAAAGACCAACCAGAAATAGTGATTGGCGCAGGCACAGTATTAGACGCTGTCACAGCTCGCTTGGCTATCTTAGCTGGCGCAGAGTATATTGTTAGCCCTTCCTTTGATCAAGAAACGGCAGAGATGTGCAATCTGTATCAAATTCCTTACTTACCAGGATGTATGACTATTACCGAGATCAAAACAGCGCTGAAAAGCGGGGTAGATATCGTCAAACTATTTCCTGGAAGCGCTTATGGACCAAGTATCATTTCTGCCTTCAAGGCGCCGATGCCTCAAGTCAATATCATGCCAACTGGCGGTGTGAGTCTGGACAATATGAAAGAGTGGTTCGATGCTGGTGTCGTAACAGTCGGAGTAGGTGGGAACCTTTTAGCACCCGCAGCTACAGGAGATTTTGACAAAGTAACGGAAGTCGCGCAACAGTATGCAGCAAAAATGAAAGAAATCAAGAGGTAGCTGCTTATGGGAAAAGTAGTGACACTCGGAGAAATCATGTTGCGATTGTCCACAGAGCAGGGAACCCGTATCGATTCAAGTGAACGATTCGCTGCCCATTATGGCGGAGGGGAAGCAAACGTAGCAATTTCTTTAGCTAATTACGGACATGAAGCGATTTTTGCTACAAAAGTACCTGATAACGCATTGGGAAAAGCAGTCAAAAAGCACTTGCAATGTTATGGAGTAGATACGAAACAGGTATTATCTGGTGGATCAAGACTAGGTACTTATTATATGGAAACTGGTAGTGGCGAACGCGCCGCCTCAGTGATCTATGATCGTGCCGGATCAAGTTTTGCTGAAATGGATCATTTGGAATGGTCGCTAGAGGAGTTATTCCAAGGAATAGATATATTTCATGTTTCAGGAATCACCCCAGCTTTGTCTAAAAAATGGCAAAAAATGACGAAACAGGTGATAGAAGCTGCAAAAAAAGCTGGCTGCCTGATCAGCTTCGATATCAACTATCGTGGAAAATTATGGACACAGCAAGAAGCCAGCGAAGTAATCCATCAGCTTTTACCTTTAGTAGATATCTGCTCAGCTGGAAAAATGGATGCTCTTTATTTGTTAGGTATCGAGAAAGCGCCAGAAGCAGAAGAACAACCTCTAATTTATTATTATCAAAAAATGCAGGAAAAGTTCCCGAATATTCAGGTGTTTTATTCGACCAAGCGTACCGTTCATTCAGCAAGTGAAAATGAATTGAAGGGGACATTGTGGATGAACCATGAATATGTGGAATCCCAAGTCCATAGAATCACCCCAATCGTGGATCGAGTAGGTGGCGGAGATGCTTTTGCAGGTGGCGTGCTCCATGGGATTTTATCCAATATGTCTCCGCAAGAAATCATTGATTTTGCTACGGCAGCTTCTGCCTTGAAGCATACGATCCATGGGGACTGCAACCAATTTAGTCAAGAAGAAGTCGCACAATTTTTAGCATGCGGCTCTGGAAAAATCATTCGATAGAAGGAGTAGAAGAAAATGCAAGAAATGGAAACACGTTATACACACAGTCCAGAAGATATCCGTCATTATTCAACGGAACAATTGAGAAAAGAATTTTTAGTAGAAAAGGTATTTGAACCAGGGAAAATCAGTTTGACTTATACGCACAACGATCGAATGATCTTTGGTGGAGTGACACCTACTGAAAAAGAATTAGAAATCACATTAGACAAAGAACTAGGTGTTGATTACTTCTTAGAGCGTCGTGAACTAGGTGTGATCAATATCGGTGGACCAGGATTCATCGAGATCGATGGGCAAAAAGAAGAAATGAAAAAACAAGACGGATACTATATCGGAAAAGAAACACGACATGTTGTATTTTCTTCTCAAGATGCTGAAAACCCAGCTAAATTCTATATTAGTTCTGTTCCAGCTCATCATAAATATCCAAATGTAAAAATCAGTATCGACCAAGTAAAACCAATGGAGACTGGTGAAGGCCTGACACTGAATGAACGTAAAATCTACCAATACATCCATCCAAATGTATGCGAAAGCTGTCAATTACAAATGGGTTATACGATTTTAGAACCAGGAAGCGCTTGGAATACGATGCCTTGTCATACACATGAACGTCGTATGGAAGCTTATGTCTACTTTGATTATGCCAATGAAGATACACGTGTGTTCCACATGATGGGCAAACCAGATGAAACAAAACATTTAGTTGTAGACAATGAACAAGCCATTATTTCGCCAAGCTGGTCGATCCATTCAGGTGTAGGTACAAGCAATTACTCATTCATCTGGGCAATGTGCGGAGAAAATATCACCTATACAGACATGGATATGGTGCAAATGGATCAATTAAAATAAGCATAAGGGAGAGAAAATGATGGAATTTAGTATGGATATGTTTCGTTTAGATGGAAAAGTAGCATTAGTCACCGGTGCTGTCTATGGTATTGGATTTGAGATTGCACGCTCTTTAGCTACAGCAGGAGCAAAAATCGTATTTAATAACTTGAATCAAGAATCAGTTGATGAAGGTATAGCGCATTATAAAGAAGCAGGCATCGATGCAAAAGGTTATGTCTGCGATGTGACCGATGAAGAAGCGGTTCAAGCGATGGTTCAACAGATCAAAGAAGATGTAGGTTCAGTTGATATTCTAGTCAACAATGCAGGGATCATCAAACGGACACCGATGATCGAAATGGATGCGGCAGACTTCCGCCAAGTAATCGACGTGGATTTAAATGCCCCATTCATCGTTTCAAAAGCAGTTATTCCGGATATGATCGAAAAAGGCGGCGGTAAAATCATCAATATCTGCTCCATGATGAGTGAATTAGGACGCGAAACGGTCAGTGCTTATGCTGCGGCAAAAGGCGGATTAAAAATGCTGACGAAAAACATCGCTTCTGAATACGGTCAATACAATATCCAATGTAATGGAATTGGACCAGGTTATATTGCTACACCGCAAACTGCTCCATTACGCGAAACACAAGAAAACGGTGAACGTCATCCATTCGATCAATTTATCGTTGGACGTACGCCAGCAGCACGCTGGGGCGAGCCAATCGATTTGGCTGGACCATCTGTCTTCTTGGCTTCTAGCGCATCTGATTTCGTTAACGGCCATGTCTTGTATGTGGACGGAGGCATACTTGCCTATATCGGAAAACAACCTTAAAAGAGCTTTAGTACACTGTTTAGTGGAGAGGTTGTGAAATCAGCGGATTGAACGAATACCGAAGGACAGCTGATTAAACATCATTTATTCGAAAAAAGAGGCTGGGACAGAAGCATTTAACTCCAAGAAATAAGAAGGAATTCACGAAAATTGCTTTTCAAATTTTTGTGAATTTCAGCTTATTTCCGAAGGAGTTGCTTTTACTTCCGCCGTTTGTACGTGTTTAGAGCGTGAGACAAAAGTGTTCTTTACTTTTGTCCCACGCTCTTTTCTGTGCGTCTTCCATACTTCACTAAGTCGATCCCTCTTGCTTCGCACCAATCCTTCACTGGTCCGGAAAAGATCAGAGATTGTTGGTGTAGGGCCGCGGTATTCGTTGCGCCAACCATAGTATAAAGCAGACGAAGCTCTTCTTGCCATTGCTTCATCAGTATAATAGTTTCTTCTACGCCGTGATTCATCAGATGCGTCAGTACGGTTCCTGAAGTACCCACGGCATTTGCGCCGAGACAAAGGGCTTTAAATATGTCATAGGCATTGCGGATACCTCCGGAGGCTAGGATTTCCATAGAAGTGTCTGCTTCATTTGCTTCAAGCAATGAAGAGACTGTCGATTGCCCCCAGTCAGCTAAATAACTCAGTTCCCGCTTGGAGCGACGGGCGTTTTCGATCTGGGTGAAGCTTGTTCCGCTTCGACCGCTGATATCAACTGTATGAACTCCTAAAGCAGCTAGATCATTGAGCGTTTCTCTTGTCATGCCAAAACCGACTTCTTTTACGATGAGGGGGACGTCAATGGCTGTTTGAGTTTCTTGAATAAGTACTTTCCAATTGGTAAAATCACGGTCTCCCTCAGGCATAACCAACTCTTGAGGTGCATTCAAATGAATCTGTAAGGCATCTGCGTGAAACAATCGGATAGCTTCTTTGGCTCTTTCGACAGAAGTCCCTGCACCGATGTTGGCAATGATTTTCCCGTGAGGATATTCTTGTCGCATAATCGTATAAGTATCGGCTAAAGAAGGGACTTTCAAGGCAGCGCTGACTGAACCAGTGGCAATCATCAAATCTGCTTCTCTTGCGACGATTGCAAGATCTTGGTTGATTTTTTTTGTTTTTTCGCTTCCGCCAGTCATCGCATTGATATAAAATGGGCTGCTTAGTGTAAACCCAACTGCCTGTGTACTTAGATCGACATCAGAAACTGCTATTTGCGGCAAAGGGTTATGGATGATCCGTACGAAGTCAAATTCGTTTTTTTGTTTATCATGAAAGGCTTTAGCTAGTGAAACATGTTCGTCTTTTCGATTCATCGGTTTTCCTTTCTTTGATCGCTATAGACATGTAACGGCAGTGGAGTGATTTCTGCTTTTTCCCATGCACTCATTAAAGGAAGAATGCCAGATTTCTGGTCAACAATTACGATTCCGCAATCGCCCCCACCTGCACCAGAAGATTTTGCGGCTCCTTCATACTGTTCAGCTAAATTACACAATTTGTTCAAAGCAGGCGTTTCGATGACGACCCCAGTGATTGCAGATAAATCATGCAGTAATTGTCGGTTTTTTCGAATCATCTGTTGGATCAACGTTACATTATTTTCTTTAAACCCTTTGATCATTTCGTTGACACATTCTGTACTATTTTTTAAGAAAAGCTGATAAGCCACCATTTTATCTTCTCTCGAACGGTGAACTTGATCGACCAAATCAGAAGTAGAGGCAGGGCTACCCGTCCAACCAATCAATAAACGTAAATCTTCAGGAGCAATCAATGGCTCAATGGATAGACCTGGCCAATCCAGGGCAAGTAACTCACTGATAGAATGCTGAGTTTCTTGTTCTTGGAGCCAAGGATGGTCGAAGGTTGAGAAAGCGATCCAGCCACCATAACAGCTAGCAGCGATGTCGCCGCAGGAACCATTATCTTGAACTGCTAAATTGGCTAGTGCTGCAATCTTGAAAATCTCCAACTGAGATAAATTCAACGCGTAAAAAACATTCAAGGCTTTGACCGTTGCAACGGTCACGGCACCGCTAGAACCCAATCCATATTTCCGGCCATTTGAACTGTCTAACTCACTTGTTACTTTCAGATCATAAAAGGATAAAAGAATGTTTTTTTCTTGTGCATACTTTTCAGTCAAGCGAATAGCAGCAAGGATATAATGAAAAGGATTTTCCCGAATATCTAAAACTAATTCTCCGTTGCGTCTTGTCCAACGTACAGGCATCCCACTATATTGTGCAGATTGGATACTTCCGACTTTTCGTGCAGATTCTACAGTGACTGTCACGAATTGATCGACTGCAGCGATAACTGCTGGATGGCCTGTTTCAACAACTGCATATTCTCCGGCAATATAGAGTTTGCCTGGTGCAGATACTTCAATCATAAAAATCTCCCTTTATTCAATAATCGCAATTCCTGGACCGGCATGGGCAGTAATTACTTGTTCTTTGCTAAATAATTTGGTAAATGTTTCTTGTACCTCAGATAAATGGCTGTTTTCCACTAAAACTTTGACATTAGGGCCAGCATCCATCGTAAAGTAGCATGGAATGCCTTGCTTTCTCAATTGTCGCACCGCATCCATCGCTTTTAAGCTGTCAGGAGACCAGTAAGTGAATGGAGGCTGGGCAGCTAAAGTCGTTCCATGCATTTTTAGTCCGTTTCTTTCCATCGTTTCTCCGAGAAGTTGGAAATCTTTTGTTTTGATTGCTTGTTTCAATTGATATAGATCCCCTTCAACGGAATCTAACCAGCCTTGATAAAAACTGGATGTTTCGACTGTCCGACGCATCCCATTTCTGCTGGACACTTCTTTTTTCTGGTCGTTGATCAAAACGAAAACCATTGCTAAATCGTCTTCGAAAGAATCGGAAGGGACTGGCTTAGCGTAAGAACTTAAGTCGTCATGGCCTTTTTCCCATTCGACGAAACCACCGAAAATACTTCGGCAAGCTGAACCAGACCCGCGTCGAGCAAATCTTGAAAGAGAGAGATCATCTAATCCAAGCTTAAGAGCAGTATTGCAAGCGCCTGCTAAAGCAGCTAGCCCGCTGGCAGAGGAGGCTAATCCAGCTGCGGTAGGAACGAAATTCTGACTGATTACTGAAGCTTTTAGTGAGAGGCCGGCTTCTTTACGAAAAAGGTCAAGAAACTGACTGACTTTTTTTGTTGCTTTTTCGTCTTGCAAGGTGCCATCTAGATAAAATTCATCTACCATATAGCTATCAGAAAAGATGACTTCTGTCTCTGTATAAAATGCATCCAATGTTAACGAAAGGCTGTTGTTCATTGGAAGGATGAGTTCTTCATTTTTCTTACCCCAATATTTGATTAGAGCAATGTTGGTATATGCGCGTGCTTTGCCTTTAAACATAGGTATGTACTCCTAATCCTTGTATCCAAGTTTCAGCAGCACCCGCATCTTCAAGTGCTTGACTGATTTCTTGGGCTTTTGTTTTTGTTTGTGCTAATGCAATCATACAGCCACCGCGTCCACCGCCAGTTAATTTGGCACCCAATGCCCCGGTATCTTTTGCTGTTTGGATCAATAGATTAAGAAAATCATTGCTGATTGTCAGCTTTTCCAGAAGTGATTGTGATTCATCCATTGTCTGTGCCAACGTTTCTGGTGAATTTTCAATGATTGCTTGTTTTGCTTGCTTCGTCAAGTATCCTAATTTTTGGATCATTTGTCCAGTTTCATGAGGCTGGGTTTCAAAGAGGTGAGCGACATCTTTGACGGCTTCTCTTGTTTGTCCTTTGATTCCTGTATCAGCGACAATCAAAAAAGCATCGATGTTCAAAGAAAAGTAGTCGAAAGGATGCCCTTTTGTAAAATAAATCGGCTGCAAGCTGCTAGTAGCGGCTGCATCGATTCCACTAGGATTACCGTGGGCGATTTTTTCCGAAAGCTGGACATTTTCTAATAGTATTTCACGAGACAAAGGAAATGCTAAGTAATCATAAAAAGCACGAGTGACTGCTGTGGCGACTGCAGCGCTTGATCCCATTCCACGTTCAGCAGGAATCGTGCTTTCAATGGTCAGTTGCAAGTTTTTTTGGATGTCATGCTGTTTTTTTAAGTGAATGAATAATTTTTTGATATTTTTTAATGCATGAGGAGCTTCGGCTAAATTTCCTGAATAGTAGGAAGAAACCAGTTGATCGTCCATTGCATCCAGCTCTTCAAGGAATGCGGTGACTTTTGTTGCATAGAAAGGAAAGGCAATCGCTGGTTCTCCATAAACAACCGCGTGCTCGCCCATCAATATGATCTTTCCGCTTGATTCTCCTTGGCCATAGTTTGCCATAATCTAACTCCTTCTCACGTAAAAGTGATTTTTAAGCAAAAAATAAAGCGCCCAAAACGAGTTGCGCTGCTTCACGAATTTTTTTGTCCACTAAGGGTCTCAAAAAACATTCCTCCTTTATTTTACTAAAACCATCTCAGAAGTAAAACTAAGAATACGTTTTCTAAAGAAAAAACACTTTTTTCTTAAGAATTTTTTGACTTTTTTTCTTCTTTGACTAGAAAAAAATACAATTGACACTACTAGATATTGGGGGTATATTTAAAAAGGTTGGAGTTAAACACAATATTTAGTGATGAAGTGAGCTGGAGGTAAATGAGCGTGATCGTTTTAGCAGGTACAATTGGTGCCGGAAAATCAAGTTTAACAGAAATGATGGCTGAACACTTTGATAGTCAGGCATTTTATGAATCGATTGATGATAATGAAGTCTTGCCCTTATTTTATGCAAACCCTGAACAGTATGCTTTTTTGCTGCAAATTTATTTTTTGAATAAACGTTTTGCAAGCATCAAACAAGCAATGAAAGATGACAATAATGTATTGGACCGTTCGATTTATGAAGATTCACTGCTTTTCCATCTAAATGCAGATCTAGGAAGAGCAACAGAAACAGAAGTTCGTGTGTATGATGAACTGCTGGAAAACATGATGGAAGAACTTCCCTATGCTGCCCATAAAAAACATCCGGATTTATTAGTTCATATTCGTGTATCTTTTGATACGATGTTGGAGCGTATCGAAAAACGTGGTCGTTCGTATGAACAATTGTCCTTTGATCCAAGTCTATACGATTATTACAAAGAATTGAACAGACGTTACGATCAATGGTATGAAGAATACAAAGAAAGTCCAAAAATCCAAATCGATGGAGACCGCTATAATTTTGTGGAAGATCCTCAAGCAAAAGAAGAAGTCTTGAAAATGATCGAAGAAAAATTAGCAGAGATTCGCCAAACCAAAGTAGCCATTTGATTTACAGTTGCTCAAATAAAGGGTAAACCTTTATTTGAGCGACTTTTTTCTTTATACTGGAAACAAATGTCAGGAGGATAGAGTATGCGGGAAAAACACTATTTTAATCAAGACCGTAATTTTTGGATCAATGTACAGCAAAACGATGTGCTAGCTGTTAAAAACTTAAAAGAAGAATATGGCATTAGTGACGAGATGCTGACTTATTCTCTAGATAAAAATGAACGGGCGCGCGTAGAGTACGATTCTTTTGATGAAGCGTTACTGCTTGTATCAAATGTTCCGCACCAGCAAAAAGTCGATAATCATTATGAAACTAGTCCTATCGCTTTTATTTTAAAAGAAGACGGTTTGTTTACATTTACCACGCCGAATACCGAGTACGTGATTCGACTAATTCGATCGCTTTTGGAACGAATGCCAGACATGAGTGTATACAGTTTATTGTTTCGTACATTGTTTTTGATTTCTGATTCCTTTTTTCCTTTAATCGAGGAAGTGAATAGTGAACGTCAGCGGCTTAATCTGAAATTAAGAGAAAAAACAACGAACAAGAATCTGCTGCAACTTTCAGATTTAGAGATCGGTTTGGTTTACTTAGTTACAGGAACAAAACAAAATGTAGTACTTTTAGAACAAATCAAGGCATTGGCTATTTATCGCAAGTTGTCAGAAAAGGAAAAAGAAGAGTTGGACGATGCGCTGATCGAAGCACGACAAGCAGTTGAAATGACGAACTTAGCTTCGCAGATTTTAGACCAGCTCTCTGGCACTTATAATAATTTGCTGAATAACAACTTGAATGACACGATGAAATTTTTGACGGTCTGGTCGCTGATCTTGACCGTTCCAACTATTGTGACAGGATTCTTCGGAATGAATCTCCAGTTACCCTTTACCCATTCCGTTTTCGGATGGGGAATCGCCTTGATCATCAGTTTGGTCTTATCTATTTGGATGCTTATTGCACTGTGGCGGCGGATTCGTTGATCTAGTCTTTGATCTGCAAACCAAGGGCTTGGGCGATCACAAGTGCTTGCTCTTGGTTGACGATTAGTCCCGCCAAAGAATCTTGAGATAAAGCGATTGCTGTGAAGAAATTAGTCGTAAAGTCTAATCCCTTCAGAGAAGTTCGAAACCAGTTCGAACCGGTCAACTGATTGTCAGACAAAAAAAGGTTTTTCCAAGTGACCTCATAAAATTCGCTGTCTTCTAATTGACAATGATCGAAGGAGACAGCTTTCAAGTTTGTACTACTAAAGGAAGCCATCGAAGCAATACAATCAGTGAAAGTACAGTCTCGAAGATAACTTTCGGCAAAATTCGTACCTGTTAATTTACATTGATGAAACACGACTTGGTGGAAACTGCCACCAATCCACTCCAGATTGGAAAAATCACATTTTTCAAAAATGACATTACTGCATTCAAAATGACGTAAAACTGTTTTTTGCATCGTAAGTTTTTGGATATGACTCTCTCTTAATACCATATTTTTGGCATCGAGATAGCTTTGGTCACCCCCGTTGATCAGAAGACCAGAGAAGATCTCCTCATCTTCTAAATAAAACTCTCCCTTTGTAAGAAGAGGAAGAGAAGGTGGAATAGGTTCGATTTTTTTCATGTGGGTTCACCTCGTTTTTCTTTAGTATAGCAAAGAAGCGGGAATCACTGCTAGAAAGTCTGCTAATCTAATCATTTTCAGAAAAGGAAGACAAACTGTATGAAAAACATTGACAAAAAGATTAGTTTTTGCTATACTATGATGGTTGAGAAATAAAAGCAGAAGCACCCGCTTCTCGCCTTAGTTGATAATGTCACTGGGCTAGATAGTTTTCACTGGTTCTATTAGGTGAAGTACGCGCGGGTTCTGTAAGAGAACTCGTTTTTTTATTGCCGTTTATTCGGTAAGCTTTTCTTTCTCTCATAATATTTGGAGGTGAATGACCATAGCAAAGGATATGATGGTTAACGACGGCATTCGTGCACGAGAGTTACGATTGATCGGTTCAGATGGTGAGCAATTAGGAGTTAAGACAAAAGCAGAAGCATTGAATATTGCAGAACAAGCAAACTTGGATCTTGTGTTAGTTGCCCCTGGTGCGAAACCACCAGTTGCGCGAATCATGGACTACGGTAAATACCGTTTCGAACAACAAAAGAAAGACCGCGAAGCGCGTAAAAAACAAAAAGTGATCAATGTAAAAGAAGTTCGCTTAAGTCCTACGATCGACTTGAATGACTTCAATACAAAACTTCGTAATGCACGTAAGTTCTTGGAAAAGGGCGATAAAGTGAAAGCTTCTATCCGTTTCAAAGGCCGTGCCATTACCCATAAAGAAATTGGTCAAAAAGTCTTGAATCGCTTAGCTGAAGAAACTGCGGATATTGCAACAGTGGAACAAAAAGCGAAAATGGACGGACGCAGCATGTTCTTGACGCTGGCACCGAAAAACGACAGTAAGTAATTTGAATGACTAACTGGCTGTTGGACAGCCGATAGTCGGATAACGAAAGATTTTGAGGAGGAAATATAGTCATGCCAAAACAAAAAACACACCGCGGATCAGCAAAACGTTTCAAACGTACTGGTAAAGGCGGATTGAAACGCTTCCGCGCGTTTACAAGTCACCGTTTCCACGGCAAAACAAAAAAACAACGCCGTCAATTGCGTAAAGCAAGCATGGTTTCTAGTGGCGACTTCAAACGTATTCGCCAACAACTAGCAAAAATGAAATAAGAAGTACAAATAACAGAATCTGAAGATTTATTTTTATTAGGAGGAATTATACATGGCACGTGTTAAAGGTGGAACAGTAACTCGTAAACGTCGTAAAAGAGTGCTAAAATTAGCAAAAGGTTACTACGGTTCAAAACACACTTTATTTAAAACAGCAAAAGAACAAGTAATGAATTCATACAACTACGCATATCGCGATCGTCGTCAAAAGAAACGCGACTTCCGTAAATTGTGGATTGCTCGTATCAACGCAGCAGCTCGTATGAATGGCTTGAGCTACTCAAAATTAATGCACGGTTTGAAAGTTGCTGAAATCGACATCAACCGTAAAATGTTAGCTGACTTGGCTGTTAACGATGCAGCAGCATTTACTGCATTGGCTGACCAAGCAAAAGAAGCTTTGGCTAAATAAGCTAAACAATTATAAAGAGGAAAGAAGATAACGAAAAGTTATGTTCTTTCCTCTTTTTTTATTTACAATCCTCCATCAAATGAAACAGGACAATAACGTATAAGTCTAAAATAGCATAATTAAGGTTTTTTAATTGAAAACTGAACATTTATGGTCATCCTTTAATGAAAGCGCTAACTACATAAGTTAGAATGAGTTTGACTGATATATTAGTTTGCTTATCAGAAAAACAAAATGGACGGAGGAATAACATGAGTGATATTATTATTGGTATTTTGTTAGTTATCTCATTCTTTTTCATGGTCTGGTACTGTGTAAAAGGCTACAACTTGATGGTCGGCTTTGCCATCATGGCTACTGTATGGATGGGATTAGCGCTAGTCGGAAACACGTTTTCACCAAACCCGGCGATGGAAGGGCAAGGAGTAATTGATGTGTTGACGCATATCTATACGACGGGGCCAGCTGAGTACGCCAAATCGATCTTGGTAAATGTCTTCTTTGGTGCCTTTTTCGGGCGTGTTCTAGTAGATAGCGGAATCGCAGCTACCCTGATTCGAAAGGTAGTTGAACTTGGAGGGGACAAGCCAAGAATCACGATGAGCTTACTATGTATTGTAACCGCTGTTATATTCATGTCGATGACAGGAATCGGACCAGTGATTTCTATTGCAGTTATTGTGTTGCCAATCTTGATGTCATTAGGTATTTCAGTACCGGTTGCACTGTTCTCATTTATGGGCTCGATTATGGCTGGAATCTTTGCTAATATCGTCAATTTCAAACAATATCAAACGATTTATGCTGGTTTCAATCCAGCGGCTGAAAGCTATACTTATAATGACTATTTCCAAATTGGTATGATTGGGATGATTGTAAGCTTAGTTGTGGTACTAACGGTCGCTAATATATCAATGAACAAAAAGAAACGCTATGCAATGGCAGCAAACGTACCAGCTGAAGGTGGCGACGCACCAATGATCTCATGGTTAGCCGTATTATTACCAGTTTTAGGGGTCGTTCTTTTAGATCTTCCAATCATCTTAGGTTTTATTCTAGCAGGTATCTGGGCATTGCTGTTTACTGGAAAATTGCGCGGAGGTTATAAAGAAATCTGTCGTCAGTTTGCGAAATTATTTACAGATGGCGCAGTAGATGTTGCACCAATGGTTGGTTTCTTGATGACCTTAGCGATGTTCAATAATTCAGCTGCGTATGCTTCTCCTTATTTTTCAGCTATTTTTGGAGATTGGATACCGCAATCACCATTAGTCTTGGCAATCGTATTTGCTATATTGACACCACTAGGATTTTTCCGCGGTCCAATGAATCTAGTCGGTTCAGGCTCAGCTATTTTAGCTGTCGTATTAGCTGTTAATCCAACGATGTCGCCAGCCTTTTTGTTCCCGTTATTTGCAATCACAACGATTGCTCCTCAGCATTTAGATATTACACAATCTTGGGTTGCTTGGGGATTAGGTTATACAAAAGTAACTTCTCGAGAATATATGAAGAAATCCATCCCAACTGGTTGGATCATCGGAGCGATCTTATGCCTGATCACGTTCTTATTGTACGGGAACGCCTAGTAAACAAAACGTCGATAAAAACGATTAGATGAATGGAGGAAAAGAAAATGAAACGTTTTGTGCGAATGGGAATTGATGTTGGCGGTACACATACGAAAGCAGTCGCAATCGATAATGCGACGCACGAAATCATCGGAAAATCTTCAGTGAAAACAACCCACGATGATGTCCGTGGAGTAGCCGCAGGTGTCGTTCAGTCTTTTCAAAATTGTTTGCGGGAAAATAATATCAGTCCAGAAGATGTTGTGTTTGTTGCACATTCTACCACACAAGCGACTAATGCACTGATTGAAGGAGACGTAGCAAAAGTCGGCGTAATCGGGATGGCAAAAGGTGGATTAGAAGGTTTTTTAGCAAAACGACAAACTAGATTGAACGATATCGATTTAGGGAATAAGAAAAAAATAGAGATTGTCAATGCATTCTTACCTGTCAAACACTTAAATGTAGACCGTGTTTCAGAAACGATTTCTTCTTTAGAAAGAGAAAGAGCGGAGGTCTTGGTTTCTTCTATGGCATTTGGAGTAGATAATGGGGAACCAGAACGAGTTGTTTATGAAGCAGCATCGGTAAAATCGATCCCTACAACGATGGCTTCTGACATCACAAAATTATATGGATTGACAAGAAGAACTCGGACAGCAGCAATCAATGCATCTATTTTACCAAAAATGCTAGATACGGCAACCTCTACAGAAGATTCCGTACGAGAAGCAGGGGTCAATGTTTCTTTGATGATTATGCGCGGAGACGGCGGAGTAATGGAAATCAATGAAATGAAAAAACGACCTGTTTTAACCATGCTTTCCGGTCCAGCAGCATCAGTCATGGGCTCTTTGATGTACTTGAGAGCGTCTAATGGTGTTTATTTTGAAGTAGGCGGAACAACAACCAATATCGGGGTCATTAAAAATGGACGTCCAGCAATCGATTATTCAATTGTAGGTGGCCACCCAACATATATCTCTTCATTAGATGTTCGGGTTCTAGGTGTGGCAGGCGGTTCGATGGTACGGGCTAATCAGTCAGGAATCATCGATGTCGGTCCACGTTCTGCACATATTGCCGGTCTAGATTATGCAGTATTTACGGAGACAGAAAAAATCAAAGGTCCTAAGGTTGAATTTTTCTCTCCTAAAGAAGGAGACCCTGCTGATTACGTCAAGGTAGTGATGGAAGACGGAGAAGAAGTGACTATTACAAATACATGTGCAGCCAATGTCCTTGGATTAGTGCAAGAAGAACATTTTTCTTATGGAAATGTCCCATCTGCACGAAAAGCCATCCAAGCATTAGCTGATTATTGTCATACGACGGTTGAAGACATCGCAGAACAGATCATGGAAAAATCCTATGCTAAGATTGAACCGGTGATTTTAGAATTGGCAGACAAGTATCACTTGGAGAAAGATCAGATTTCTCTTGTAGGTGTAGGGGGCGGCGCTGCCTCATTGATTACTTACTTTAGTAATAAAATGGGTGTGAAATATTCGATTCCTGAAAACGCCGAAGTGATTTCTTCTATTGGTGTAGCACTTGCAATGGTCCGAGATGTTGTAGAACGTATCATCCCTTCGCCAAGTAAAGAAGATATACGATCGTTGAAAAATGAAGCGATGAATAAAGCGATTGAATCAGGCGCTACACCAGAATCGATCGAAGTCCACGTAGAAATCGATCCACAGACTTCAAAAGTAACGGCTATCGCTACTGGTTCTACGGAAGTGAAAGCAACCGATCTAACCAAGGAGATCACAACAGAAGAAGCACTAGAGCTTGCTGCAGAGGATATGCGATTAAATAAAAATGAAGTTTGCTTATTGGAAAATACACCTTTCTTTTATGTATGCGGCGAACAGAATCGTTCAAAAAATGCTGGAAGTCTTCGGATCATCGATCAAAAAGGATTTATCAAGGTCCAACGTGGACATGCTTCATGTATGAAAACAACTGCAGCCAATTATATGACAGCTGTCGAACAACTTTGGGAAGATATGGCAGTTTATCAAACTGAATTGATTGCCCGACCAGAATTTTATCTCTGCTTAGGAGCAAGAGTCTCTGATTTTACAGCGACGGATCTGGAACAACTACAGCTTTTGATGGATCTGGAAGTATCTACTATGGAACCGGAGGAAGAAGTGATCGTCGTTGCCGGAAATATCAAACAAACATAAGTTAGAAGAGTTACTAAACGAATTACAACAGATCCCCGAAGAAATTTGGGGATTCTACCAGTTTCGGCGAGATTTATTTTGGAAAAAGATTCCTTTGTCCAAGCAGAAAATTCTTATACAACAATCAATCGATTGTGGTATCGAAACGGCATGTAGCATCAAAAAAAAGTACCCTTTTGCCGATGTAGGAGAAATTTGTGAACAAATGGCTGTTCCAATCGTTTCCTGTGAATCAGAGCAAATAAACGAACGAATCACTTTTGCAACTTATGCAGAAGATGAAGGGATTCGATTGATGACGGAGCCGTTAGAAAAATTAAAATGTTCAGGACTAGCTTCGATCTCTAAAGAAACAGCGCAAGCTTTGATTATTGGACATGAACTATTTCACCACATCGAAGCTTCTGTTAAGGGAATTTATACGCAAAGCGAAAAAATTGTGCTGTGGCGGTTGCCTTTTTATACACATCAATCAAACATTCGTGCATTGAGCGAGATAGCAGCGATGAGTTTTTCAAAAGAGATGAATCAAAGCGATTTTTCGCCTTATGTATTAGAGGCAGTCTTACTTTGGCCATATAATGAAATTCGTAGCCAAGGGATCTTAGAAGAAATAAAAAAAATAGAAAAAAGATGTACGGAGTATGATTTAGATTACAAATAAAGAGACTGTGACAAAAGTCGTGTCACAGTCCTTTTTTTCCGAATAAACGGTGTTCTCCTGTCAACTCCTCGGTCACAAGTCAAAATATTCAACAAACATGAGAAGCTGTTTTTTGAAATTGTTCCTTGTGACTCGGAGATGAACGGCAGGCTCACGACCTCTTGGAAAACGGTGTTCAAAAGCTTGCATCTGCGGTAATAAGTCCAGCCAAGTTAAAAACATAAGAAGCTATTTTTACTTGGCTGTTCTTATTACTTGATGCAGGGCAGCTTTTTCACAACCTCTCAATAAACGGTGTGCAATCAGCTGACCCTCGGTATTAGCTCAAAAAAAACGGCAAAATATGAGGAACTATTTTGCCGTTTCTTTCTCTAATACTCAGGTCAAAACGCTGATTCCAAAACCTCTTATTTGATGGGTCTGTCCTGAATATCTTCAAAATAATCGGGGTAATTATGAATCACGTATTCTTGCTCCTCGATAATCATATGTAAATGCATCGTGCAAAGAAATCCGACTTCATCAAAGTTATGATCAATCATTGATTGAAGCATTGTCTGATGTTCATCTAATACTCGACCCCAGTCTAATTCTGAAATCGTCAAACGTAACCATCTGAAACGGTTCAAGTGCGTACTATAACTTTCTAGCCAATCCCAAATTTCTCGTTTTCCAGCAATTTCATAACAAGTTCGGTGAAAATCAGTATCCAAATCAAAAAAAGCTTTTTTATTTTGAGCGATTACTGCCTGATCGGTTTGTTCTAGTATTTTTTCTAGTTTAGCTTGATCTTGCTTGGTCATTTTCGCACTGCATTCTTGCAGGATCGGTTTTTCCAACTTTTCCCGCGTATAACGGGCTAATGAAGCAGATCGGATATCGATTTTTGAAACATAAGTGCCGGACTGTGGAATGGTTTTTACAAGCTCTTGATTGCGCAGTTGGATCAGTGCTTCTCGAATCGGTGTACGCCCGATAGCTAGTTGTTCTTCTAACACTTTATCGGAGATTTTACTTCCAGGTGCTAACTCGGAATAAATGATTTGTTTACGTATAGATTCATAAGCTTGCTGTTGCAAATTATTGATAACCATTTAACCTTCCTTTCTATGCAGATATAATCTATTATAACATAAATCGCTTACAAATCGTGTGGGCATAAAAACACAGTCTGCAAAAAAAGCCCTGATAGGCATGCCTATTAGAGCCTCGAAAAGAAAAATATTGAATCAATCTGGTCGTACCTCTTGGATCGGTTTGACACGACCGCCGATTCTTTTAGCAAAAGCTTCGGATTCTTTTTTGTCTTTGAAAATGAGCAGATTGTCTAAGTTTTTTTCCCGAGTGCGACAGCCAGTTTTATCGATGTAACCGTGCATTACTTTAACGACATACATGGGGATCACCTGCTTTTTTCTTTTCATTATACGAACTACTCGACACAATACAAGAAAAATGCTTAGACGGTCTTTATTAAGAATTTACATCATCCAAAGAAGCGTACGCTTGGAATAACTGATCTAACTCCGGATTGACTTTGCTCAGCTTCACTAATCGTTGCGAATCAGAAAGTAAAAAACAGTGTTTACTACTGCCAGTAGTTTTTAATTTTTTGTCTTCAGTTCCCACAATTTCGTAGCTAAAATCCAACCGTGTCCCCGTATACTTTTGGATAGTTGGATGGATGCTCACTTTTTCTCCGTAATGGATCATTTCTTTATAGCTGCAATTTACTTCCAGAACGGGGATGATGATCCCAGATTCTTCGATTTTTTTATAGGGAAACCCTAGATGTACCAATAAGGCTACCCGAGCCTCTTCAAACCAGCGGATATAATTGCTGTGATGAATAATCCCCATTTGATCTGTTTCATAATAAAAAGGTTCTCGCACATAACCTGTAAATTTCTCCATGACTCATGCCTCGTTTTCCATTGATTTTTTACAAAAATAATTCATCCATTTCGGAAGTGCTTCGCTGATTTGTGTCGGCAAAACAATATATTGTTCTTTTGCCAGCTGGTCTCCAATGAAACTATGAAGATAAATAGCTGCTGCAATCGTTTGGTCATTTTGAGGAAACTGGGCTAAAAATCCTGTGATCATCCCAGCTAAAGTGTCACCCATGCCGCCCGTTGCCATAGCAGCAGAACCTAAAGGATTGGTGTAGAAGTGCTGGTGACCATAAATTTTTGTCTCATGACTTTTCAAAACGAGCACAGCACCGATTTCCTGTTGCTTCTTTTTGTTTTCTTTATCCCGTTGTTCTTGTATCGGTAGAGAACTCAACCGTTGCCACTCCATTTGATGAGGTGTAAGTACAGTTTGTTCGGGATAGGGTAGCAAAAGATGATTAGCAGCAAGTAAACTTAAAGCAGAGCCATCAATCACCAGCCATTGTTCTTTTGATTGGTTTTCTAGTACTTGTTTGAAACGTTCCAAACTCTTAGAAGAAGTACCCAATCCGGGACCAATCAAGAGTACATCTGCTTGCTTTATTACGGAAAGAAACTGGTCAGTATCCGTCCAAACTACAATCATTGCTTCTGGCAGATGACTGTGAAGAGCACTCCGATTTTTTTCATCAGTTACTACAGTCGTGAGACCCGCTCCGCTGTGTACGGCAGCTAAAGCACTCATAATGATTGCTCCGCCATATTGTTCATTGCCGCCAATCAAAACGATACGTCCAAATGTTCCTTTATGTGAAATTTTTGGACGAGGTGTGATGACTCTTTTCACTAGTTGTTCGTTTATCAGCATCTAAAAACCTCCTTTTACTCATTATAGCGTATATTTTTTTTAGAGAAAAACAGATAAGAAAAGGAATTGTCAGATTTTTTGAACTATTTTTTTCTGTAATTTGTGGTATCATGAACACGAAGACTTAAATAAGTGGAGGATTAACTTTATGACAATTGATTGGCAAAAAGAAGTAGAAGCACGTAAAGAAGACTTGCTTGAAGACTTGAAAAATCTTTTACGTGTCAACAGCGAGCGCGATGACTCAAAAGTAACACCAGATGCACCATTTGGACCTGGACCTCGCGACGCATTGAAACATATGTTAGCTTATGGCGAACGTGATGGATTTAAAGTAAAAAATGTCGATAACTATGCAGGGCATATTGATCTTGGCGAAGGAGACGAAACGCTAGGGATATTTGGACACATGGATGTCGTTCCTGCAGGAGATGGCTGGGACACAGATCCTTATGAACCAGTAATCAAGGATGGAAAGATCTTTGCACGCGGATCAAGCGATGACAAAGGTCCAAGTATGGCAGCTTACTATGCGATGAAGATCATTAAAGAACTTGACTTGAAACTATCAAAAAAAGTTCGCTTCGTAGTCGGCAGCGATGAAGAAAGCGGCTGGGGCGATATGGCTTATTATTTCGAACATGAAGAAGAACCAGATTTTGGTTTCTCACCAGATGCTGAATTCCCAATCATCAATGGTGAAAAAGGAAATGTTTCTTTAGCTTTACGCTTCAAAGGCGACAATGCAGGAGATTATGTCTTGAAATCTTTTGTTTCCGGACTTCGCGAAAATATGGTGCCAGGAACAGCAACTGCAGCACTTCAAGTACCAAGTGCAGATGCAGCTATCGCGATGGAAGAAGCATTTTACCAATTCATCGAAGCAAATCCAGTAAGCGGAACGATTGAAGCGGACAATACGTATGTAAAAATCGAATTAGTTGGTAAAGGCGCACATGGTGCAAGCCCACAATCTGGTATCAATGCAGGTTCTTTCTTGGCATTGTTCTTAGATAACTATGAATTCCTAGGATCTGCTAAACAATTTATCCATGTAGCAGCTGCTTATGTCCATGAAGATTTTTATGGAGAAAAACTAGGAGTCGCTTATGAAGATGAAAAAATGGGCAAATTGACAATGAATGCTGGACTATTTGCTTTTGAAGAAAATGGTACAGAGGAAGCGAACTTCATCAATATGAATTTCCGTTTTCCAAAAGGTGTAACAGTAGACGGATTGCAAAGTGACATCGAACAAACAGTGGGGCAAGAAGGCGCAACAGTTACTCGAGGTGCTCGCGTAATGGAACCACATTACGTACCAATGGATGATCCATTGGTGGCTACATTATTGCAAGTCTATGAAGACCACACTGGAGAAAAAGGCTACGAACAAATCATCGGTGGCGGAACTTACGGACGTTTGTTGAAACGTGGCGTTGCTTATGGAGCGATGTTCCCAGGATATACTGATACAATGCATCAAGCAAACGAATTTATGAGTCTTGATGACTTGTTCAGAGCAACAGCAATCTATGCAGATGCCATCTATCGTTTGGCGAAATAATTAATTAAAAAGAGGATCAAGAATTGCAAATTATTTTTGCAGTCTTGATCCTTTTTTTACTTTCTACTGTGGTATTCATGATAAACATGATATAGATTCAATTCATATTCTTTCTTAGCGTTCGTGACGACTGTATCCAAAATCAACCCTGTTACTAATGAAAGAAGTGCTAAAGTCATCAATCCAGTACTTAAAATCGCAGAAGGGATGCGTGTAATAAAGCTTGTCAGCATATATTCGCGAATCACAGGAATCCCCGTGACCAATCCAAATAAAAAGAAGAAGATGGTCCAAATCCCAAAGAAAAGCAAAGGCTTATAATCTTTAAACATTTTAATAATCATCATGATCACTTTGAATCCGTCAGAGAATGTATTCAATTTTGATTCGCTGCCTTCAGGACGATCACGATAATCGATTGGGATTTCAACGAACTTGAATTTTTTATCTAAAGCATGGATCGTCAATTCCGTTTCGATTTGAAAACCAGAACTCATAATAGGAAAACTTTTGACAAAGATACGATTGAATCCTCGATAGCCGGTCATGACATCAAGAATTTTTGTTTTATACATTCTAGTAATTGTATTTCTAACAAGGTTATTTCCAAAATCGTGGAAAGGTCTCTTATTCTCATCAAAGTAGGTTCCATTTGATAGGCGATCACCAATGACCATATCTGCTTCACCAGAACGTAATTTCTCGAGCAAACCATGTACAGCTTCTGCAGGATAAGTATCATCGCCATCTACCATTAAATAATAGTCGGCATCGATATCAAAGAACATTTGGCGGATCACATTTCCTTTTCCTTGACGAGGTTCTTTTTTTACGATTGCTCCACCTTGAACGGCCAATTCGTATGTTCGATCGGTCGAATTATTATCATAGACATAAATATCTGCTTCTGGTAATTCTCGTTTAAAGTCTGCAATGACTGTTGAAATTGTTGCTTCCTCATTGTAACAAGGAATCAGAACAGCAATTTTTTCTTGTTGTTCCATTTTTCACTCTCCTTAACTATAGAAAACAAAAGCTAAATTAAAAATACCTCATAATCAAAGGAAATGCTAGTTTTTCCCGCTAAATATCATTTATTTAAAAAGAAAATACTGGAATATATGTTTGGAAAGCTCTATCTAAAAAACCACCCACTACAAAAGAAGGACATGATACCTCTCTTTTGAATAGTGGGTGCGTATTCGTTCTCTCACTTTTTTGACGTATTAATCTGTTGCACCTTTTTTTCTTGAAATTTCTAATACGGTTCCTGTATGAGCATCTGCTAAAAATTCATAATAAACAGTTTCGCCATCTTCTATTCGAGAAAGACCTCCCCGATAAGCACTCGACCGAACGGCGAATTTCCTAATAGGTTCCTTTTCAAAAGAGATCCAAGAACCTTCGATTGCACCTTCTTTTAGAAAAGATGACTTGATATTTTCAAGTACTTGGTCTGCTGACAATACTTTTTTGCGATGATACCAAATCGTTGAAGCTACCCCGCTCAATAATCCTAGACCGATTCCAACTGCTAACCCGCCTTTAAAATAGCTTAGTTCGCTTTCTTCATACATGTGGACATACCTCCTTCTTCTCACTTGTTACTCCTTGTGCTTATTTTACCACACTCTCATATTTTCTTTGAAATAAATAACCGCTACCAGAAAAAATAAGCTATAATAAATACGATCGGTCTGCAGAAAAAATCATATTTTATCCGCAGATCAATATAAGTCTGAGAGGAGTTTAGTCTGAAATTTAGACGAATAGCATATGGAAGAAAAAACATTTCAACGAATCAAAGAGTTAACAGAATTACAAGGAACAAGCGGTTTTGAACAAGATGTTCGCGCTTATATGGAAAGTCATATGGAACCGCTGGTAGATGAGTTACAGTTAGATGGTTTGGGCGGCATTTTTGGTCTGCGCCATCATGAAGAAGCGGATGCACCCCGTGTAATGGTCGCAGCACATATGGATGAAGTCGGATTCATGCTGACACAAATCCAAGAAAACGGGCTTTTTAAAGTCGTACCTCTAGGCGGCTGGAATCCTTACGTTGTTTCTGCTCAGCGTTTTACACTTAAAACCTCTACTGGTAAGAATTATCCATGTATTTCTTCTTCCGTTCCCCCACATTTATTGCGAGGAACAAGCGGACAAAAATCAGTAGAAGTAACCGATATTTTGTTCGATGCTGGGTTTGAATCAAGAGAAGAGGCAATGAGTTACGGTGTCCTTCCAGGAGACACAATCGTTCCTTACGCTGAAACGATCAAAACAGCCAACGGAAAGAATATTATCAGTAAATCATGGGACAACCGCTATGGCTGTACAATGGTATTAGAAGCTTTAGAAGCGTTGCAAAATGAAACATTAGGTCATACATTGATTGCAGGCGCGAATGTCCAGGAAGAAGTAGGCTTGCGTGGTTCTAAAGCTTCTGTCAATAAATTCAAGCCAGATCTGTTCTTTGCAGTAGACTGCTCTGCAGCAGATGATACAGTGACGAAAAATGGCACATTCGGACATTTAGGAGAAGGTACATTGATGCGTATCCAAGATCCAGGTTTGATCATGCTTCCTCGTTTGCGCGAGTACTTGCTGGATATCGCTGAAACAAACAATATCCCTTATCAATACTTTGTTTCAAAAGGCGGTACAGATGCAGGTGCTGCTCATACACAAAACGAAGGAATCCCAAGTACAGTGATTGGCGTAGTGGGACGTTATATCCATACGCATCAAACGATGTTCAGTATTCGCGATTTTGAAGCTGCACGAGAAATGTTGATTCAAACACTGAAAGGTTTGGATAAATCAACAGTGAATACGATCGTATACGGAAAATAATGCGATAGTGAAACTATAAAATCTGGCAAAAGATTGCTTTTTGCCAGATTTTTTTTATAAAAAGAGGATCAATGTTTGTTAGTTCGAAAGAAAGGTGTATAATTTAATTGAAAAATACATAAACAGAAAGTAGAGGACAAAGAATGATTATCCCAAATAGTTTAGAAGAATTAGCAGGCTACGTAGAAACTGGAAAGAGTGTATTTTTCTTTACTGCCGGCTGGTGCGGAGACTGCCGTTTTATCAAACCGCAAATGCCTGAAATTGAAAATGACTTTTCTGATTGGCAATTTATTGAAGTAGACCGTGACAAGTACATAGATGTAGCCGCTGAATGGAACATTTTTGGTATCCCAAGTTTTGTCGTGATCCAAGACGGAAAAGAATTAGGTCGTCTAGTGAATAAAGATCGTAAAACAAAACAGGAAATCGAATCGTTCCTAGAAAGTGTAACAAAAGGCTGACATCTGTTAGGAGGGGTCAAGATGAATCAAGAATATAAGAATATTTTAGTAGGTATCGACGGTAGTGAACAAGCACTTGCTGCTTTCAAAAAAGCGGTAGAAGTGGCTCGCCGTAATAATGGGAAAGTATATGTAGCAAACGTAATCGATCAGCAATTTTATAACTTTATGGGCTATGCACCTATTGATCAAAATCTAGTCGATCAGCAAACTGAAACAGCCAAGGAAATGATCGAAGAATGTAAAGAATATGGGAAATCTGTTGATTACACAAATATAGAAGGAATTATTGCATATGGTTCTGTTCGTGAATCCATGGCAGTCAAATTGCCAAAAAAATATGAGATCGATCTAATCATGGTTGGGCAGTCAGGTCTAAATGCAGTCGAACGCTTTATGACAGGAAGTGTAGCCAGCTACGTGATACGTCATTCACCTTGTGATGTCTTGATCGTTTCTGACGAAGAAGAACAGCCAAGTAATTAAGCAAGTGGAACTTGTACGACCTTTTTAATCAATTAACTAAAACAGTAAAGGGACTGTGACAAAAGTCTTGTCACAGTCCCTTGTTACGAATAAATGGTGTTCCAGAAGAGGCTTCTTCGGAAATAAAGCATGAAAAAAATTTCATGCAGTGAATGCAATTTTTTGTTAAGATAAATCTCAGCAAAGGATAATGGAGGAAAGAACATGATTTTTGCTTATAACAAAGCACACGTCGGAGACACCTTGATGGTTATTATAGCCGACGATAAAGGAACAGAAAACACTGTTGAACGCAAATGGAATGTTGCTCGGATCAAAGATGAACAAGGTCAAGTTGTTGCTTGGAACTTTTTCCATATCTCCGATCATCTAACAATCGAAGGGAACGGCCAAGTAAGCTTAACAGATGAGGAATTAGCGAAATTGAATCGATTGATCAAAGAAGCAGGATTCGAAGAACAGCTTGAAGCTGATCATGAACCGAAGATCGTTGTCGGGTACGTAAAAACATGCGTCCCACATCCTGATTCTGACCATTTATCGATTACTGAGACAGAAGTAGACAATGGTACAGTATTGCAAATCGTTTGCGGTGCACCCAATATCGAAGCTGGACAAAAAGTTGTCGTTGCAAAACCAGGAGCTATGATGCCAGATGGAATGATGATCTGGCCAGGAACTTTGCGAGGGGTAGATAGCTATGGAATGATCTGTTCCGCTCGTGAATTGCATTTGCCAAATGCTCCAGCAAAAAAAGGAATCTTAGTATTGCCTGAGGATGCCGTAGTCGGAGAAGCATTTCCAAAATAAAGAGGTTGTGACAAGTCTTTGTCACAACCTCTTTTTTATTAATTTTCACTATTTTGATTTTGTTTTAATGCCGATTGATCGATCGTCAATTCAACAGTAGTTGTTTTTTCTTTCGAGCCTTCATAGTAAGTGATTTTGACAGAATCTCCCACTTTTTTCTTATACAAAGCAGATTGAAGTTCTACACCAGAAGAAACTTCTTTGTCATCGATCTTAGTAATGACGTCGTATTGTTTCAATCCAGCTTTTTCAGCCGGTGTAGCTGTTTGGACATTTGTCACGATGACACCGTTAGTTACAGATGAAGGAATCTTCAAGATTTGTTCTTGTTGCTGAGTAGAAACGGCAGATAAGTCGACCATTGTGATACCTAGAGCTGGACGTGTCACTTTTCCGTCTTTTTCCAGTTGATTGATGATATTCACTACATCGTTACTTGGAATAGCAAATCCCATTCCTTCTACGCTTACATTAGAAGTAGATTCAGAAGTACTTGCGATCTTACTTGAGTTGATACCGATAACTTGTCCTTCGATATTAACTAAAGGACCACCAGAATTTCCAGGGTTGATTGCTGCATCTGTTTGGATCGCATTGATATTGACTGTTTCGTTCGATTCATTCGTACTTGTCACTTGTCGGTTCAAGGAAGAAATGATTCCTGAAGTGACAGAATTTGCATATTCAGATCCTAGTGGGGAACCAATCGCAATCGCAGGCTCACCAACCTTCAGAGCACTTGAGTCACCAAAAGAGGCAACTGTTTCGACTTTGTCTGAATTGATCTTCAACACCGCTAAATCTGAATAAGCATCTGTTCCAACTAATTCAGCTTTTACCTTCGTACCGTCTTTCATCAAGACTTCAAGACCTTGCTGGCCATCTACTACGTGATTATTCGTGACTACATAAGCAGTATTCCCGTCTTTTTTGTAGATCACGCCGCTTCCTTCACTATAAGCTTCCAAATTACTATCATCTGAGCTGCTACTTTCTTCTTGCTGCCCGAATAGTCCGCCAAAACCGCTTGATTGGTTTTGACTTTGTAAGTTGATAACAGAAACGACAGCGTCTTGAACTTTATCTACCGCTTTGGTGATATCAGAATCTACATTGACTTTGACATTTTCCACAACTGTTTCACCGGCAGAATTCTGATTGCCGCTTGTAGCAGTAGAACTATTGTTGCCAGTGCCCATCGCTGCATAAAAAATGCCAGCTGTCAGTAGTCCTCCAACGATCCCTCCAACAAGCCCCAGACCTAACTTACGCCAGAGGCTATTATTTTTACTTTTTTTCATCTTTGGTGTCACATTTTTTCTATCCATGTGTTCCTCCTCCAATTACATTCATTTATCTACTGTTAGTATAGTCTTATTTGTTGACTTTAGTCTACTTTGAGACTGTGAACTTTTTATGAAAAACTTTAGGAAAAATCATTGTTTTCAGATGAAAATATTTGATTTTCTTTTTCCACAGATACTGTGTAAAACTACGCGGATAGGATTGGAAAAATAAGGGATAAAACATATCCACAGCCTGTGTATAAAGTGGATAAATTCTTATAAAACGTATGTTTGCCTAATGAATGTGATGAAATAAGGTAAAATAACACTGTTTTCTGTGGATAAACCTGTGGATGTTGTGCATAACTGTTGGGGAAATCTTTTTAACAAAAATAGCCAAAATAAACATATAGACGAAAAAATTGATTATAATAAACAAAGTGAGCATGAAGACCAAAGGAGAGAAAACATGAATATCAAAATTATCTCAGTAGGAAAATTAAAAGAAAAATACCTGATCCAAGGTATCAATGAGTATGTCAAACGGCTGAATGCCTATGCAAAAATCGAATTGATCGAAGTTCCTGACGAAAAAGCCCCGGAGAATTTAAGCGAAGCGCAAATGAGACAAGTAAAAGAAAAAGAAGGGGAACGGATCTTAGCGAAAATCAAAGAACAAGAATACGTCTATGCCTTAGCAATTGAAGGGAAAAATCCTACAAGTGAATCTTTTGCTAAACAAATCGACCAATTAGGTATCCAAGGAAAAAGCCACCTTGTTTTTGTTATCGGCGGCTCTTTAGGACTCAGCGAAGCCGTCATGAAAAGAAGCAATGCTCAGATCTCTTTTGGAAAAATGACGTATCCACATCAATTGATGCGTCTGATCCTTGTCGAGCAAATCTACCGTGCCTTCCGGATCAATGCGGGGGCGCCTTATCATAAGTGATGCGGTTTTTATCATTGATCCTAAAAATCTTAGCAAGACAAAAAGTACGTAAGAAAGTAAAGACTAAATACTTCGGAGGAACAAATGAATAACAATGATAGGTTATTGCGATTGCGTTATGCGATTGATTTGAAAGATACGGATTTGATTAAAGCTTTTGAGCTAGGCGGTGTACCACTGACTAAAGAAGAAGCTCAGGCGGTACTGACCAAAGTACAGGATAAGAACAAAGATAATGCAGAAAATAATGTGTATGAAAAAACCATCAACAACCAAGTTTTTGACGCATTCCTAAATGGCCTGATTCTCTTGGCGCGTGGTCCGCAAAAAGATAAGCCGATAGTAGACACGCCGCAAAAAAGCAAGGAAATCAAATATATCAACAATGTGTTGCTAAAAAAATTAAAAATCGCCTTGTCTATGACCACTGATGATATTTTAGACGTTTTTGCTGAGGCAGAAATCTATCCATCAAAAGGCGAAATCGGGGCATTTTTGAGAAAAGAAGGCCAACGAAATTTTAAGCCTTGCGGAGATAAATATATGCGTAATTTTCTCAAGGGGTTAGGAATTTATAATCGGAGAAAAGTATAAAGAAATTTCATGAGAAATCAAAACAATGGTTGTTTTGATGAGAGCTAGTTTTTGTATGAGATTAAAATATTATCTTAATCGAGGAGCTGGATTGGTTTTATGAATGATGAATATAAGAATGATGAAGATAAGATGCTTTTTGAAGAGATAGAGAATCGATGTAGGCTCAATTTTGAGCTTCGGGGAAAGATGTCTTTAATACAACAAAAAAAGTATTTAGCGAATAAATCAGAGTTTACTCTGGGACATGTTGAAAAATTAATCTCGGATTGGATTAGTAGTAGAAGCGAATTTACAAAAATAAAACAGCCGATTAAATTTGACATGAAAAAACTTTTGTTAAATAAGAGTGAGATAGGTAATAGAGATCAATATATTAGAGCTAAAGGGCAAGAAATAATTGATTCATTAGGTGAAATGAGGTCATACAATTATTTGTATGTAACACATAGAGCTGATGGAATGGTCATTACTGTGGGGAAATCTTCTTCTAATGATATTTTTTTAGATGGAGATCTTTTTTATCAACTCAATATAAATCACTTGTCTGGCACTGAAAATATAATTTTAAGGACGGAATATGGCAATGAAATATTTGCAAAATATGATGAGATTTTAAAAAATTATTTAGACTGGGCTTGGATAATTCCGGTTGAGTCAGGAGATGCTAAGAAACTGGAGAGATTATTGGGCGATGAACTAATTAATAAAAAAGTAGCAATTTTAAATTATTATTCCCATAGACAATAAAAGGCTATTTTTCATGATAATACTAGTTATAACTGTAAAAATGGAAGAAAATCTGGGAAAGAAGTTTTTAAATAAGTGTATTGTTCGATTTTAATAAATAATAAGCAATACCATCCGTCTGTGTTGCGCAACATCGTACTACAATGAATATTTTTTCACAAAAAGAAAATCATCCATCGAATGAATGGAAGGTTTTAGTATACACGAGGTTAATGCCCCCTCTTTTATAATCAGAGGAGTGAGATTTTTTCTATGAATGTTTCTATTTTCTTATTGCTAGTCTAGTTTCTCTTACGATGAAATTGGGATTCTATTCCAGTTTTTATTGATTTGCTGATAAAATAACTTGAATGGTGGATATAAACATGATAAATAAGAGAAGAATAACAAAACGAGGTTGTGAAAAGATTCTCAAATGAGTATAATAGAAAGAAAAAGGAGGAAGAATCAATGAAAATAGCAATTGCAGGCGCTGGCGCAATGGGAAGTCGCTTTGGGTTGATGCTTCACCAAAGTGGGAACGAAGTATTATTAATCGATGGCTGGGCAGAACATGTCCAACAAATCAAAGAACATGGATTACAAGCAAATTTTAATGGTAAAGAGGTAGAAGCAAAACTACCAATCGTTCTTCAATCCGAAGTAGAAAAAGAAGATCAAGTTGATCTGATTATTCTATTTACCAAAGCGATGCAGCTGGAAAAAATGCTGCAGGATATCCAATCATTAATCAAAAAAGATACAGAGGTCTTATGTCTATTAAATGGTATCGGGCATGAAGATATTATTGAGAAATTTGTACCAATGGAAAATATCTATATTGGAAATACCATGTGGACGGCAGGTCTTGAAGGTCCTGGTCAGGTCAAATTATTTGGAAGTGGTTCAGTAGAATTACAAAATTTAGGTGATGGAAAAGAAGCAGCTGCAAAAAAATTAGCAGACAAATTGTCTGAATCAGGATTAAATGCTCATTTTTCTGACAATATTCACTATTCTATTTATCGCAAAGCATGTGTGAACGGAACAATGAACGGACTATGCACAATCTTAGACGTTAATATGGCTGAGCTAGGAAAAACATCGACTGCTCATAAAATGGTGGCGACGATTGTCAATGAGTTTGCCAAAGTAGCAGCAGTAGAGAAGATTGAACTAGATGTCCCAGAAGTCATTGCACATTGTGAATCTTGTTTTGACCCGGAAACAATTGGGTTACATTATCCTTCAATGTATCAAGACTTGATTAAGAACCATCGATTAACAGAAATCGATTATATCAATGGCGCAATTTCTAGAAAAGGGAAGAAATATGGTGTTGCGACGCCTTATTGTGATTTCTTGACTGAGCTTGTCCATGCAAAAGAAGATAGTTTGAACGTAAAATAAAGGAGAGATTGAATGGAAACTTCACAAAAAATATCACCGAAAATTTTTCTGAATAAAGTCCTCGCTGGTACAGCAACAGGAATCATTATTGGATTGATTCCTAATGCAGTATTAGGTGCCATTTTAAAATATTTTAGTGCGTATCCCTTTGCGGTAACGATCGCACAGTTAGCAGTTATTTTTCAACTAGCAACACCTTTGATCATTGGTGGTTTGATTGCCTTACAATTTGGATTTGATCCGATGAGAATGATGGTTGTAGCCGGAGCTTCTTTTGTTGGTTCTGGTGTAGTCAAATTCACACCTGATTTGGGTGAAACGGGTGTTTACGTTGGTGCTGGTACAGGCGATATTATTAATACGATGCTGACAGCATCGATTGCTGTCGGGCTGATTTTACTGATTGGAAATAGTTTTGGGTCAGTGTCGATTGTGTTAACACCGATTGTTGTAGGTGTAGGTGCAGGTTTACTTGGTTTTTATTTATTCCCTTTTGTAACAGCAATTACTTCTGCAATTGGATCATTGATTAATAACTTCACTACCTTACAACCGCTGTTAATGTCTATCTTGATTGGTTGTTCCTTTGCCTTTTTGATTATCTCTCCTATTTCAACAGTAGCAATCGGAATGGCAATCCAACTAGATGGTGTTTCTGCTGGTGCGGCTGCGATGGGCGTAGCTGCAACCACTTTTGTTTTAGTAGTGAACTCTTGGAAGGTTAATAAGTCAGGTGTGACAATTGCGATTGCTTTAGGCGCTATGAAGATGATGATGCCTAATTTATTTAGAAAACCTGTGATTCTTATTCCTTGTTTAGTTAGTGCAGTGATTACAGCTATTCCTGTCGCTCTATTTTCTATTTCAGGTACGCCTGCTTCTGCTGGTTTCGGCGTGGTCGGACTTGTTGGTCCGTTGGCTTCTTTAGATGCAGGGCTAAATGGCTTTCTTGTTGTTCTTTGTTGGTTAGTCATCCCTGTTTTTGCGGCACTAATTACTCAATTTTTATGCGAGAAAGTATTTAAACTGTATGATCGAGAAGAAGTCTTCAAATTTTTAGGCTAGTAGATTTTACTAAGAAATTTTCAATCAATGGATGCGTAAGTGAGATGTCAACAACATCTGACTTACGTTTTTTTGCCTTTTTGAGTAGGAGATTGATGCTGACAACTGAACTCTTCAGTGCCATTCGATTTTTTAAAATGTAGAAGAAACTCACCTTTATGTTATTGATTGTTCAAAAGGCAACTAGAATAAAAATATGTGTTAAAATGAGAAAAAATTTGATTGTTGGATGTATCGAATAATCACTAAAAAGTAGGGGAAGAAAATGATTTTTTTGCAAAAATATGGTTTTTATTTTTTATTATTAGGTGTGATTAGTGATTTATCGACACCGTATATCCTTGGCCTTTTTTATCCCAAACTGAATCAAATGACTACCGTAATTAGTGTGTTTGGTGACGTAGATAGTCCAGTCAGACGTGCTTTCTTGGTCTGGTCAGTTGTATCTGGACTTTTTTTTGTTCTTTCGTTGCCTGCGTTGTATCACCTATTTGTTGGAACATCAAAAACACTTGCAATACTTGTTGTTGCAACAGTTGGTTTATATGGGATAGGTGATTGTATTTTTACTGGCTTATTCAGTATCAATACGAATGAAAGCTCTTGGAATCTATCGACTTGGATCCATAATATAGGTTCTGGGCTAGGCTATGCAGGCTTTCTACTTTTCCCATTGTTACTTGTTCTGCTTTATCGTCAAAGTGGTCAAGGTACGCTTAGCCATTTTTATCTTGTTTTAACAGTTATTAGTTTACTAATTGCAGGTCTTTACGGATTAGCACGGATTCCGTCGATTAGTCAGTTTGCCTTCTTTAAGCAATTGGGCTTCTTTCAACGATTAAGTTTTTTCTTTAACTATTTGCCGATGATTTGTTTAAGTTTTTTTCAACTACGAAAGTAGAAAAAGCAGTGTGAAGCTGATTAAGTGGTTCTATGATATTTGGTGTTGTTACTCAAGGCGAGTAAGGACACCAAATATCATAGAACCCTTCTTTTTTTGTATAGATAAACTGCTTCTATCACTGATCATCGATGTTGTCTAACTGATGTCGCCGAATGCAAGCATTACCTTTGTCAGATTAAAAAATACTCGTTACACTTAATATAGAACGACGAAAGAAAGGATGATCTCAATGAAAAAAATGTACGAAACAGCAATGATCAATCGTGGAGGCCGTGATGGCGAAGTTGAGGCACCAAACGGAAGTATGCACATGAAGATCGACCGCCCAGGAATCCATAGTGAAGGGACAAATCCGGAACAACTTTTTGCGGCTGGATACGCATCTTGCTTCAACGGCGCGGTTCAACACATGCTGGAAGAAAATAATCTTGAGTCTGATTCTGAAGTCAAAGCACGGGTATCTTTATTTCAATTAGAAGATGGGGGCTACCAAATCGGGGTCGTTTTAGAAGTTTCTTTGCCAGGACTTGAGAAGGACCAAGCAGAGAAAATCGCAGAAGAAGCCCACGCATTTTGCCCATACTCTAAAGCAACAAGAGGCAATATTGATGTGGAAGTGACTATAGTAGAATAAGGGATTCTTAATGTTACTATAAATGAGATTATGAAAGATCCTATAAAGAAACGCTAGTAAAAGAAACATGTAGTTACGGTAATTAATAGCGGTATATGGACGATTGATCGAATAGAACAAGGAGGCAAAAAAATGACACAGCGGGTAGCAATAATGATTTTAGTGTTGCTGGTCATTGGCCTCCTTGTTTACTATGTCCTAAAGTTTAAGCATTGGAAGCAGCAACGGATACATCAGGATATTGAAAAAAAGTTAAAACGGTATCCTATTGTTCAAGCAGCTTGGGAAAAGGCTGAAGCAAAACAATATAACATTCCTGGATTAACAGAAACAAGAATGGTGGTGCCGGAAACCGGCGAAAATGAGGTTTGTCAATGGATGACGCCGCAAGGGTTGGCTTTTTCTCAAGATTTTGTGTTTATTTCTGCCTACTGCTATGACCATCAGCATCATTCTATTATTCATGTACTGGATAGAGAAACAGGACAGCCGATCAAACTGCTGATTTTACCTAAACGGCCACATGTAGGGGGCTTAGTATATGATACAAAACGGGAACTTTTATGGTTGACAATCACAGGATCTGCTACTGGACGAGTAGCCGCTTTACGTTTGATCGATATCTTAGCAGATACATCTGAAGAGACGGGACAGCCAATCGCTTATTGGCTGACAACTGATCTCTCAGAGATTCCACAAGCATCGTATTTGACTCAAAACAATGATCAACTGGTATCTGGCAACTTCACACTAAAAGGTGAAGGACAGTTGACTTTCTATCTATTGCCGACGATAGCTGAAATGAGAACAGCAATTCGCCGCAAAGACAAAATCCAACCAACCGTGACAATGAGCAGAAAAACATCTGATAAGATTCAAGGTGTGGCTTTTTATGGCCATTATCTCTTAGCCAGTCGTTCTTATGGTCCTTATACCTCGGAACTCTTAGTGTCCGAGCGGGACTCTCCTAGCCGGATCCTAAAACGAATCAAATTTCCACCGTATTTGGAACAAATCGTTGTTGTAGAAGATCGTCTAGCAGTATTGTTTGAAAGTGGCGCCGCAGCGTATCGCGAGAAAGCCAATCCTGTGTTAGCCAATGTTTTATTACTAGACTTAGCAACGTTGCTTCATGCAAATAAGCGTCCCAAAAAGATTGCTGCAACTAAAAAATAGTCGGACAACTCAAGATGATCACTGTTGTTCATAAAGAACGACAAGAAAAATCATCTAGCGATGTTCAACTATGGGTTTATTTAGGAAGTATTTCTACTAAGATTCAATATGGCTATACAGATTCGGCGAAAAAAAAAGGCAATGTTAAGTTTTTAAGAATCACAGATATACAAGAGGGACGTGTAAATTGGTCCAGTGTGCCTTACTGTGATATTAGTAATTCTAAACTAGTTGATTTAAGATTGGAAGAAAATGACATTTTGATAGCAAGGACAGGAGGAACTATGGGAAAAAGTTTCTTGGTTAAGGAAATAAGTGAGGAATCTGTTTTTGCTTCTTACTTGATTCGAATTAGGTTAGTTGAGAAATTATTATCAGAATACGTAGACTGCTTCTTAGACTCGCCATTATATTGGAAGTTATTAGAAAAAATTTCTTACGGAACTGGGCAACCAAATGTAAATGGTACAAATTTATCTAAACTACTTATACCATTACCACCTTTAGAAGAACAACAACGCATGACTACTAAAATAGAAATGATAAGAAGATCTATTCGTAGAATCAATTTTGAGTAAATATAACGGACCTAGCATCCATTTTATACCAGATGATGCTAGGTCTATTATTTATATTTTATGGAATTTAATTGATTTGTTCTAGTGTTTTAATATTATTACGACAGTAAAAAAATAGTTTGATTCTTCTAACATGAATAACCATCTAGAAGTGGAAATGTATAAAAGATTTATTTTATGAAGTTTTCCTAATATCATTCACTCATGATACGCAGCGCCTTATCATAAGTGAGACAAGAAGAATGAAAGATAGTAAAGTAGTAGTAAATAGTCATATCCAAGAAAGCGGATATGGCTGTTTTTTTTATGAAAGATGTTTGTTTCGCTAAAGAGATCGCAATCCACGCTCGGTAAATATAAGAGCCACATAATTAAGCTTTGAACTCATTAGTTAAGCAATTCGATGTTGGAACAATTCTTGGTGTTCAGACCATTACCTCCCTCTCTTATAATTTTAGTGCTTTTTTAAGTGAGAGTAAAAATAAATAACGATTTATTTAAAATTTAAGTTATACTAGATAAAGCAATCCATGAAAGGAGTATATAATTAAGTAATGCAAGTAAAGAAAAAAATAATATTGTCCATTCTCCTAGCAATTATTGCTGGACTTTATTCAATCAATTATTTTAGAAATGTTCATACTATTTCTACATCGGGGGATATTGCCTTCCATTTTGCTAGAGTCAAAGGGTTATCTTCAATTTTTTCTGGTCCAATCAATTTTACGACGTTTAATCATTATGGGAGCGGAGTGAATTATTTTTATCCCTACTTGACCTTTTTTCCGGCAGTCATTTTTTATTGGATAAGTAATAATTTAATCGTTAGTTATATCTTATATGTTTGGCTATTGAATGTTTGTACTATCATGCTGATGTTTCATTATGGACTAAAATTTTTAAAAAGAATCGATGCGGCTTTTATATTTAGCTGTTTATATACATTTTATGGGTACCGTACGATTGATATTTATCATCGTTCTGCTATTGCTGAAGCGATTGCACTTACGGTTATACCGATAGTTATGTATTATGCTTACGCACTGATTTATGAGAAAAAGCCATGTGCAATTCCATTAGCAGTCAGTATGAGCTTACTCATTTATACACATGTTCTTTCCACTTTTATGAGTGTAATAGCCGTTGGCTTACTAGTCTTAGGCGGCTTTGTAGTAAGTGAAACAAGAAAAAAAGAAAGCATCCGGTTGATTGTGGAGTTGTCAAAGGCAGTAGGAATGACGATTCTTTTAACAGCATACTTTTGGTATCCGATGTTCCGACAAATCATGGTTCAATCGATTAATGAGCCAGATAAAACGACCTTACAACACCAAGCATTAAATGTCTCGGATAGTTTGATTGGTGCGATGAATAATGACCTGACAACCTTTACGGTAGGAATCATTGGTATTATTTCTTTGATCTGTCCACTCTTCTTTTTTAAAGGATTTAATCGCAAAGAAAAAGTGATTTACCTTAGTGCGGTAGTCTCTTGGCTCTTATCCACCAAATTTTTTCCATGGTCTTTATTACAAAATACACCCATTCAAATGATTCAATTTCCTTGGCGAATCTTAGGCTTTCAAGTACTGTTTGGCTCGTTGATTTTATCGTTCGTTTTCATGAAGAGCACATCAGCTAAGCAAAGAAAAGTAGTTAATATAACGGCAATTGTTTTATTACTGTTGGCTGTATCTGCTGCAACAAAAGCAAACTATGAACATAAAGTTGTCACTCAGAGAGATCACTTGGTAATGAATCAAGAAAATCTTATTCGTTACACGACACTCCTTCCCGGAGGACTTTATGACTATGCACCCACGGAAGCATTACAATACAAAGAACATTTGCAGAATCATGAAGTAAGAATTGGCAAGGAATGGCATACTATGCCTTATCAAGTGATGGATTCGAAAATAGTCTATACAGTACATGAATCTAAAGGACAAAAAATAACGCTTCCTGTATTTGATTATTGGGGAACAGTCGCAAAAGTAAATGGACAAAAAAGAGAGATTGATAATAGTGAAGGACTAGTGTCGATTGAAGGAACACAAGGAGAAACAATCATTGAAGTTTCTTCCATTTATCCTCCAACTATGAAGTTAGCTTTTTTAATTAGTTTATGTAGTTACCTCTTTCTTTTAATTAGTTTTCTTATCAGGAAGTTACAACATATAAAAATAATGATCTGATTACATTTTTTTCAATATTAGCTTACTAGAGAATAAGAAAAAGTAAGTAATAAACCAAATTTAAACTTTATATTATAATAATGAAGCTTAATCTTCTTTATAGAGAATTGGGCTATTTTTAATGGCAAAGAGGGGAAGAAGATGTTTCAAAACAAAGGACAACGCTATGTTGTAAAAGGAGTAAAGGAATCTTACTGGAATCAAAAATCTTTATTGAGAAAATTATCTTTGAATTTAAGCACAAAGAAATGAAGGTACACTAGATAGCAATGAAGATATCTTTGTCATTAAACGTCGCTATTTTACACAAGTAAGTGATGATTTGATTCATGTCTTTTCCAATGAGTGGTTTGTTTCTGAGAAAAAATTACATGCTTCTAATCTGCAATATATGCCAGGTGAAGATCCAATTCCTAATATGAAAGCAATTATCAACAGTAAGGATTACGAAGGATATAAAGCCAAACATCCAGAAGCGAAACCATTTAAATACCCACAAGAAATGAAGCGAGCATGGCGTAAAATGTTAGATGATGAGCTGATTCCCCTTGAAAATGAATTGAGGTAAACGAGAAGAATTCAATAAACTGGATGATAAAAATATAATATGACTATAAATTGGTTACAGCTTCAACCTATAAGTTGTAATAAATTAGCCTAAAAGTAATTTATTAATGATGAGGTGAATTTGATTGGTACAACAAGATATATCACTTAGAGAGGGAGAAGCAGCACTACAAACTACTTTTCAATAAGTAGGAATTATAGAAATTTTACTCAAAAAATCTTCAGTAAACAATTTGGCTAAATAAGATTCAGTTGTTATACGAGAAGGTTACGGTTCTTCTTAACTAAGCTTAGTATGTTTTTATTCAAGGCATGATTTTCTCTATGTGATCATTCAGTTTCTGTAAGAGTTCTAATAATTCTTTTTTGGAGTACTTGTAATTGCTTTCTACCCACCGATTGAGAACGGATAGACAACCTTGGACGTGGTACGTAGTAAAGAATCTCATTTCTTCTGTGATAATCGTTTTCTTGTCTTCATATAGCCATATGTTCAGATAGTTTTCTTCAATAACTTGTTTAACTTTCTTCTGAAACGAAATATCACCATGGTTGAGGATAAATAAGCGATATAAAAAAGTATTTGCGTAAACATAGTCAATCAAGCGAGTGTATAGTTCCTCATAGCTATGGGCTGGATCATAAGAGAGAATTTCATTTAGATCCCGAAAAAAGTTGCTTTCTAATTGATCATATAGATCATAGATATCCTTATAATGTGTATAAAAAGTCGAACGATGTACATCTGCCGTTTCTGTTAGTTCGCGTATAGTGATTGCTTGAATCTTTTTATTTACTAATAATGTGGATAGTGCTTCAGCCAAAGCTTTTTCTGTTTTTTTGACGCGTCTATCTGTCTTTTTCATTTACCTATCTCCTTATCCGACATATCAAAGCAAAGCTGTCGCTTAATCGACAAACTTATAGATGATTGATTATAGATAGTAGACACTGTGTCTATTATAATGTAAGTATAACACAATCATTGAAGTTGAGGAGGCGAAATGATGAAACTAACTTTTAAACCCTTAGAAAAGAAAGATTACAAAAAAGCTATCTATTTTGCTGTTGAAGGAATGAACTTTGAGAGATATATGGAAAATGAACTTCTGCTGAATCTTTACGGAAGATATTTTTTGTATATGGAGTTGAATCGAGCAACTCAAATTCTTGCTTTGTATGCAGAGGACGAGTTGGCAGGTGTTTTGCTGGCGGAGATAAAAGGAGAAAAAAAGAAACATCGTTCTTTTGGACAGCAAATATATGTTAAGATATTCGATTTTTTACAAAATATATTTGCTAAAGAAAGTAAAGGAGCTTACGAGACAGCAAATGAACAAATGCTTGCAGCATATTTAAAGAAGCATTCGCCAGATGGAGAGATCATTTTTTTAGCTGCAAATCCTGATTTGAAAACAAAAGGCATCGGTACCAAGTTGCTAACAGAATTTGAAAAAAGAGAGAAAGGAAAAGAAATATTCCTTTTTACAGATAGTGGCTGTACGTATCAATTCTATGAACGACGTGGATTTGAAAGACTAAAGGAAAAAATTAGCAAGATAAAAATCTTAGATAAAGAAATAGATCTCCGATGTATGCTGTACAGGAAAATCATTCAATGAAAATTTCGATAGAAACGACAATAGTTGGCAAGATCACTTTTAGTGAGTCTTCTTGCTAACTATTTTTTGTAGTGTATTCTACCAAAAGAAAACCGCCTTTTTGACTAAACTTGATAGTGGTCAATTTTTTATGATGGATAAGTATCTATACTTAGTCTCGTAAGAATGAAAGGAAAAGAGGGAGAAAGATGAAATTACAAAAGTGGATCCAAGAGCATCGAAATCATATCACCGCCTTATCAGCTGTGTTGATTATTTTTGGTTTTATCGGAAAATTTACTGGTTTTGTCTTGTTCTATAACATTGCTCTAGCCATAGCTTCTATTATTGCGGTCATACCTATTATGATCCATGCGTATCAGGCAGTGAAAGTCAAAGTTATCTCAATTGATTTACTCGTTACTATTGCTGTGCTTGGTGCCTTTATGATCGGAGAATACAAGGAGTCAGCTATCGTTACATTCTTGTTTTTGTTTGGTAGCTATCTGGAACAAAAAACATTGACCAAAACGCGGGAGTCAATCAAGGCTTTGACCGAGATGGCCCCATCTACTGCTAGTGTTGTCCAAGAAGATGGAACGACTGAAGAAGTGGAAATCGATGACGTGGAAGAAGGCGATATCGTCTTAGTAAAAACTGGTGGAGCTATTCCTGTGGACGGACGAGTCATTGACGGGAAAGGGTATGCGGATGAAGCCGCAGTGACTGGTGAATCACGACAAGTCGTCAAAATCAGTGGAGATGAAGTCTTCTCTGGAACGATTTTAGCAGATGGCTACGTGACGATTGAAGCAACTAAGGTCGGAGATGATACGACCTTTGCCAAAATTATCGAATTAGTAGAAGAAGCACAAGATACCAAATCCCATGCGGAAAAATTCATTGATCGATTTTCTCAGTATTATACTCCAACCGTTTTACTTATTGCGTTGGTTGTTGGTCTGATTAGTCGTGATTTTCGTTTAGCAATCACTGTTTTGGTTCTTGGTTGTCCTGGCGCTTTAGTCATTGGTGCGCCTGTTTCGAATGTAGCAGGAATCGGTAATGGAGCGAAACGGGGCATCTTAGTCAAAGGCGGTGAAGCAATGGATACTTTTTCCAAAATCGATACTTTTGTCTTTGATAAAACTGGTACATTGACCAAAGGAACTACTGCTGTATCCACTATCAAGAACTATACAGAGGATGAAGGGGACAGCTTAGCTTTAGTGGCTCGATTAGAAACGTTATCCGATCATCCTCTGGGGCGCGCCGTGATCCATTATGCTCAGGAGAAAGACATTGATTTTCAACAATTAGCAGTCAAAGATAATCAGACAATCAAGGGACAAGGAATCACAGCTGAGATTGATGGTCATACAGTTTGTGCGGGCAACACCAAATTGATTGCCGCTCACAAACTTTCTCTCACACCAAAGCAAGTACAAGATTTACATCAATTACAACAAACAGGCAGCTCGGTCATTATTGTAGCAATCGACAAAAAAATCACTCAAATCATAGGTGTGTCAGATGTGATTCGACCAGAAGTCGCTGAACAATTAGCTAAGTTGAAACAAGCAGGAGCAAAACAGTTAGTGATGCTGACAGGTGATAATCAGATGACTGCTGATTATGTAGCTGATATGTTAGGCATTGATGAAGTCCATGCTGAATTATTACCAGACGAAAAGGTTCAATTTGTGAAAAAATACCAAGAACAAGGATTGCGCGTTGCTTTTATTGGAGATGGAATCAATGATTCTCCCTCTTTGGCTGCGGCTGATATCGGGATTGCTATGGGATCAGGAACGGATGTTGCTATCGAAACGAGTGACGTTGTCTTGATGCAATCTAATTTTGAATCGTTGGTTCATGCCTACCGCTTGGCTAAGAAAACTGTTTTAAATACCCGTGAAAATGTAGTGATTGCCATTGGTGTCGTCTTATTTTTACTCATCGGCTTATTTGCCGGGTTTATTTACATGGCTAGTGGGATGTTCGTTCACGAAGCTAGTATCTTGATCGTTATCTTTAACGCGATGCGTTTATTGTATTTTGGACACGAAAGCAAAGAAGAAAAATCGTAAAACTTGATAAGAATCAATTTTTTTATGGAAGCTGTAATCTAGAATAAGACTATCAAGAAAAAGGAAGGAAGAACTACGATGAAAAAAATTATTATGCAATTAGATACACTAGCTTGTCCAAGCTGTATGCAAAAAATCGAACATGCGGTTTCTCAACAGCCTGGGGTAAGCAATACGAAAGTTTTGTTTAATGCGAGCAAAATCAAAGCAAACTTTGATCCAGATGAAGTCCACCCTGAACAATTAGCTGCAGTTGTGGAAAAATTAGGTTATGAAGTCCAATCAGCAAAAGTAAAAGAGGCGTAAATCAATGAATATAGTGGAAGAAAAATTTGTTCAAGAAACAAAACAAGCAGATATCGACCATCATAAACCAACTGCTGGCGCCATGGTGGGGCATGTATTAGCAAATTTTAAATTAGAAGAAATGAAATTGATCCAAGCACAATTGTATGTTTTGGGTACATCTTCGCAAGAATTAAGTACCCTTTTTTCAGAATATGCTGATCAAGAAGCGAGATGGTTCAATAAAATCTCTCATGAGTTAGTGATTGAAAATGAAATCGTTCCGTCTACTTTAGAAGAAGTCATGCGTTATGGAAAAATTTACGAACATGGTCAAAACAAATATTTACCAGCCTCAACAATGTTGGAAAACTTTGCAAAAGATTTTGATTTCCAAAATGTCTTTATCACACGGGCAATCAAATTAGCTGAAAAAGAAGAAAAATATGGCTTGCAACAATTGCTTGTTGAACTTTTAAGTTTCAATAAAGAAATCATCTACCAAGTACAAAGACTCCAAGGAAAAACTGTCCGACAAGATTTGGATGAGGAAGACGATGATGACTAAAAGTCTATGTTTCTTCAAATACAAATATAAAGCGTGAGGTAAATTGGAAAATCACGAAGATTAAAATAAAAGAAGCACCCGCTGATGTATTACAGACAACATCAGCGGGTGCTTCTCAGTTTTTAGAAGATTTGAAAGATTGATGAGAAAATACGAAAAATCAATAAAATCACATTGCTTATTTGATAGAATAAAGAAGTGGGAGTAATCGAAAGGAGTTTTTTAATTGAAAAAAAGGATTTTAGTAACAATTGGTCTAGCTTTTTTGTTAGCTGGTTGTACCAACGGGAATGAATCGAAAAAAGAATCAACAAAAGAAACAGCGAAAGCAACAGTTGCAACTACTACAACAACTAGCACAGAGAGCAAGTCAACTGCAGCAAGTACAGAAACAGCAGATACCTCTACTTCGTCAGAGTCTTCCAAAACGACTGAAACAACTCAAACATCTACTTCAAGTTCTTCTGTAGAGGCTTCATCTTCCTCTTCAGAAAGCAGCGAACAAGTTGAACAAACACTGTGGAATGCAGACAAATCCGCACAATTAGAGGCATTTATGACCAAATGGGGCCAAACAATGGGACAACAATACAAAAGTTATACGAATCAAATGAGTGTGGACTTATATGGTCTTAAAGTCCCTCAAGCTATTTTGAACGGGGAGTGGAAGATGGCTATTGGTGGAGTGCCTGTTTCTGCAGAATGGTCAGAAAGTGGGACAGGTCAAGCAGACTATCAAATCACAGCCGTCTATTCCGATGCAGAGACAGAACCATATCTGAAAAAGCACGTCTATCTATTCGGGTTTCAGCAAAATCAGCCAAAAGTATTGGTGACACAACAAAATCAGGGGAATCCCGATAATTATCTTTACTTCAACGAGACAGCGAATAATGAATTGAAAAATGGCTTTAATCAAATCGTTTATGGACAAGCAAATTAATGAGATAAACAAGGGGTTGTGACATGTCTTTTATCACAACCCCTTGCTCAGTTTATTTGTTAGTCTTTTATTTTTTGTGTCGCCCATGTTGCACTGTACTGGTTACCTGCAACAAGATCATATTGTATCAGACGATAATCTTCTAGAATTTCTTTTTGTTTCTCAGTTAAATTTTTTTTTTGGATAATTTGACTATCCTCTGTAACAAAGACCTGTTTTCCATTAAAACGATTAGACAAGCTTTCTGTAGGATCAATTGTTAATGCAGGTAGATGATTAGATACTTCTGTCAACAACGCATAGTAAGGAGTTACTTTGATATTCGCATGCTCAAGAGCCATAGCACCAAAGTTATTAGGAGCAACAACTTCTTTATTTAACGTAGCTGCTTGTTCACGACTATACTTGTTGTTATAAATGAAATAATCTGTCTGGTGCTGTTCTAATCCATATTTTTTCGAATCATTCCCACTATAGATTGCGGGTAAATGGTCACCATAAAAAACAAAGGTAATCGGTTTATCGATTTTGTCGATTTCTTGGATGAATTTTTTTACTGCTGTATCGGTATAGTGAAGGCCTTGCATATAAGTTTGTAATTCTTTTCTTCTATTAGGAATGACAGCAGTTCCTTCAGCAGTGTAGTTCAATTCACTATAGTAATCATCATAAGGCATATGGTTTTGCATAGTGGATAATTGGATGAATTGTGACGTTTCTGTATTGCTTTGTAAAGCTTTCAAGGTTTCTTTGTATGCTGAATCATCCGATATGCGTGGGCTTTGTTCTATTTTATCCGTATAAGTTAATTTATCCGGACTGTCTAAATAATAGAACCTGTCAAAACCAAATTTATCAAACACTTGTTTTCTGCGATAAAGAGCAGCTGTAAAAGGATGGATGGCTATTTTTTCATCGAATAGATCGGTAATATTTGGACTTATTTTCTGACGCTCCACTAGCTGGGTATAAGGTGTAACTAACGAAGCAGACAGGTTACTGATACTCAAGCCTGTCAGTCCTTCCCATTCCATGTTAGCTGTTCCGCCACCATAACCGACGGATAACATCAATCCTCCTGTTCCTTCTGTTATAATGCTTTTGATGTAAGGAATAGGGTCTGTAGGTACTGTCAGATTAGGGACACGTGCAGGATCACTGAAGCTTTCACTTAAATTGAGAACGATCGTCTGATTGTTTAACCAGTCACTTCTTGTTTGGTTGATTTCATCTGCCTTTGTGTTGTACTTTTTCATTATTCCATTAATTTTTTCTTTCGAATAGCCAGCAGGTTCTTCCATGATTTTAATGTCGATATTGTTTAGGAATTGAATGACTGGTCCGTTATCTTTTACGGCGCCTTGCTGGTTAAAGAAAGTCTTGTTTACTTTAAATAAATTAAACAGCAAGAAAGAAGGCGAATTTTTGTGATTAATGAAAAAGACACCCGAAAAACATCCTAATAATACAGCGATACTGATAAATCGACGTTTCCAATGAATCTTCAAGGAATACTGTTTTTGTAGTCTACGTTGTACAATAATACTAGTAATCAATAATAGGAGAAGGATCAATCCGCCCACGATTAATAAGACTGGGCTAACCATCGATAATAGTTCTGACAATCCGGTCAGCATTTTTAAATCTGAAGGAAAGACAGGCTCTTCCCGCATTTCCATTTTGATTACTGTCGAAATAGTGAGCAGTAAGTTAATGATCAAGGTAGCAGTCAAGGCGTACCAAAAACGATTGGAAATCAACAATAGTAAGAAGAAAAATCCCATAATAATGATGATTGTCAGGATCATGGGTGCTTGTCGCTGAGTAAATATTTTTAAGGCAACCTGGATAGTTTCTTTCCAACCTTCTTTTGGTTCTAAAACGAAAATCTGCACGAAGGTAAAGCAGTAAAAAAATGCTGCAACTAAAAAATAACTTTTATGAACAAAAAGCCAATGAATTCTTTTTTTCCAACGCTGAGTTAATTGTTCAATCGAATCAAAAGCGAAGTATTCGATGAAACGATGAATGAAACGGATTTTTTGTATATAAAATAAAAAGATAACTAGGAGGGACACTGCTAATAAATAGCAAATAAAAAACTGCCCGATATTTATCAGCCATGCCTTCCCTGAGTTTGGAAATTCACGTTTCATAAATGTAGATACGCGATAAGAAACTAAAGGGAAATTACATATAACTTGAGTGACAATCAAAAATACAGCAAGAAAATTTCCTCTTCCTTTTATACCTAATTTATCAGATAGCATTTCTAAAAATAAAAACGAAGAGAAAGTATAATACATTGCGAAGAGAGAATATGGTTTAGAAAACCTCAGCGCTGTATCTGTATTTCCTCTGATGATGAGTGAAATTTGTGTCATCAAAATAATCAAACCGAATAAAACAATCAAGCTGATAAATACTTGAGGAAGCTTATAGCGGACCTTTTCTTTCCAGTTCCATTCTTTCAAACCATAACCCATTAAAAATAAATAAAAAATCCATAAAATACTCTGTCCATTCTGTAATGCAAACGGGTCTTTATTAAATAGAGCAGAGCAGCCAACTAATCCAATTGTTAAAAATAATAGTAGATATTTAATTGTTGTTTTCGATAATTTATTTAAAAATCCAACTGTATAAGGAATACTACAAAAAAGCAAAGTACAAGAAACAGCATAAGTAAAGTAATTCTGACTGATAGGTGTTAGGATAAGCCAATAATCACGAATATTCAAGCTGCCAGCTTGTACGTAAAAAAAGATATTGCAAACTAGTGTGGCTATTAGGAATATAAAGGCAAAACGACTTAAATAATGTAAAACTTTTAAACGGGCGATTTTTTGATATTGGTAACCCATGTAAAGTGGGATCAAATTTGCACCAATAACAACGGAAGTTTGTAAAAATGTATAGATGTAGAATCGACCAGGGTTTGTTGCATATGTAGGAATAGTGACTGCTGAAATCAATATACGCTGTAAAACCATCATTATACAAGCGACAAAGATTGTCAGGAAGCCATAACTCTCCTTCTTTATTTTTTTCAAGAATAAACACCTCACAAAAAAATTGGACAAAAACATAAGAAAACGTTTCCTGATAAGTTGCCCATTAATAACATCCTAACTTAGAATATCTCAAAAAACAACGTGTAGACAGAAAAAGTACAAAATTAGCAAGAAATGGTTGTTTGTATTGTTAGAATTTTTAGAAAATTATACCTTTAATTTCTTTGCATAAAATGATACAATGATTGTTAAAATTGTGAAAGGGTGGTCATTTGTTAGAGAAGTTTTTGGATATGTCGTTAGTTCAACGTATTGTTGTTGGTATTTTAGTCGGAATATTGTTTGGTATCTTTTTCCCCACATGGACATTTATTTCAATATTGGGAACGTTGTTTGTCAGTTGCTTGAAGGCAATCGCACCTATTCTGGTTTTTTTCTTGACGATGGCGTCAATTGCCAAGCATAAAATTGGGAATAAGACATTCGTGAAGCCTATTTTGATCTTATATTTAGTGGGAACATTGCTTTCTGCACTTGTAGCAGTTATTGTAAGTTCAATTTTTACTGTTCCTATTACTTTACAAGAAACAGTATCTGAAAAAGCACCGCAAAGTTTGGAAAGTGTTTTATCTACTATGTTGACGAATGTCACACAAAATCCTGTTCAATCTCTTATTGATGCGAATTACCTTGGCGTCTTATTCTGGGCTGTATTGTTGGGACTAGCTTTTCGAGCACGTTCAGAATCGACAAAAGAGTTGGTGGATCAGATATCTATAGCGTTGTCACAAGTCGTACAAGTGATTATTGCATTTGCTCCGATAGGGATTTTAGGATTGGTTTATCAATCAATTGCTACGACTGGAATCGCTGGATTGGCAGAGTATCTGCAGCTTTTACTTGTTTTGATCGGTACGATGCTGTTTGTCGCATTAGTTGTGTACCCATTCCTCACGTTTTTGTTTATTAAAGAAAATCCCTATCCATTGATTTTCTTTTGTTTGAAAGAAAGCGCACTTCCCGCTTTCTTTACCCGAAGTTCTGCCGCAAATATCCCGATAAACATGATGTTGGCTGAAAGATTGAAATTGACAAAAGAGTCTTATTCCATATCGATCCCGTTAGGTGCTACGATCAATATGGGCGGTGCCGCGATTACCATTTCCTTGATGACGTTGACTGCTGTACATTCTTTAGGGATTGAAGCACCTTTTGTTTTGAAAGTCCTTTTATGTATTTTGTCTGCTTTAGCTGCTTGTGGAGCTTCAGGTGTTGCGGGCGGTTCACTGTTATTGATTCCATTAGCATGTAGTTTGTTTGGTATCTCTAATGATGTCGCGATGCAAATCGTCGGTATTGGATTTATTATCGGTGTTATCCAGGATTCAATGGAAACTGCCTTAAATTCGTCAAGTGATCTGTTGTTTACTGCAATAGGAGAGCTAGGCGCGCGTAAAAGAAGTGGGGAAAAAATCAAATTGAAAGATTGTTTAGATGGATTAAGTGAACGTTGAACGTTAGATATTTAGTATTTTTAAAATGATTCGAGTTTTTAATGAGTTATATAGATGTTCGTGTAAATAGAGGTTTCTGTTAAATCAAGATAAAGTCGTTTATAATAACAATTAAAAGCATAGGTAATTGTTATTGGAGGCGTATCATGGATTTTTTACGTAAATTTGGTTTTTTCTTTTTATTATTAGGCGTGCTGAGTGATTTTTTGACTCCGTACGTATTAGGATTGTATTATCCTGAATTAGATCAAATGAAGAGCGTGATCAGTGTATTTGGAGAGGTTTCCAGTCCTGTAAGAAAAGCGTTTCTTATTTGGTCTGTGGTTTCAGGGATCTTTTTCATCCTGTCATTGCCTGCATTGTATGCTGCATTTGTAAGTACATCTCGTGTGTTAGCTACCCTAGTTACAGCAGCCATCGCGTTCTATGGTATAGGTGATTGTATCTTTACAGGTTTGTTCAGTATCAATACCCATGAATCTTCGTGGAATGTCTCGACATGGGTCCATAATATCGGATCAGGTTTAGGTTACAGTGGTTTTTTATTGTTTCCAGTTCTTCTTTTCTTGATCTATCGAAAAAATGGGCAAATGGACGTAAGCCACTTATACCTTGGACTGTCTGTGATCAGTTTGCTTTTTGCGGCGATTTATGGACTGGCAAGAATTCCTTCTATAAATTCTTGGCCATTACTGAATAAAATAGGTTTTTGCCAAAGAATCAGTTTTTTCTTTAATTATGTGCCCATTGCCTGGTTGAGTATCTTGCATCTCAAACAGTAAAACTTGAGCCGTCAAATTGAACAGTCAGCGGATACTTCATCCGGTGGCTGTTTTTTGTTTTTCTGAAATATATATTTCCACAGTTTTCTTGTATAGCTTCTGTCTTAGAGAAGCAAGGAGCTATATTTTGTGCTACAATCTTAAAAAGGTAGAGAGAAGACCAAATGGAAGACAGAGGAGCCACTAAAATATGAGAAACATCAAGTTGACAATCGAATATGACGGAAAAAGATATTCAGGATGGCAAAGACTTGGAGATGACGATAAAACCATTCAAGGAAAAATCGAAAAAGTATTGCATCAGATGACAAATGAAGAGATAGAAATTATTGGATCAGGAAGAACAGATGCTGGCACCCATGCGCGAGGACAAGTAGCAAATTTTAAAACAAACACAGAAATTGGACTGGCAGAAATGATCGACTTTATGAATCGTTACCTTCCGCGGGATATTGTCATCAAAAGAATCGAAGAAATGCCTGAGCGCTTCCATTCAAGATATAATGCGGTGGGCAAAAAATACAGCTATTATGTTTGGAACAACGTGATTCCTTCAGCATTTGAGCGAAACCACAGCTTTTATTTCCCTCAAGAGTTGGATATGGACAAGCTGAATGCAGCTTGCGAAAAATTAGTGGGTACACATGATTTCATTGGTTTTTCTGCATTGAAAAAATCAAAAAAATCCACAGTGCGTACGATTGATGAATTATCTATCGAACGAAAGGGAGAAATGCTTCATTTTACTTTTGTCGGAGACGGATTCTTATATAAAATGGTGCGGATTATCATGGGGACATTACTAGAAATCGGCACAGGTGCCATGCCGATAGAAACAATCGATGAAATATTTGAAAGCAAAGTGCGGCAACATGCAGGAGAAACCGTCCCTGCACAAGGTCTGTTTTTGGATGAAGTTTATTATCGATAAAAATACTTTGATAATGGATGAAACGCATGTTTCACAGTATAAATATCGATGTTAAATAATGTATGAAGCAAATTAAAGAAATATAAAAAAAGACTTTTTAGCCTGTTTATGTGTACAGCTAAAAAGTCTTTCTTAAATAAAAATCTAGTGAGAATGTTGTACTTCTCTTCTCGGTTGTTTTTGTTTAGAAAAAGTAAATCGATAAAGTAAAAATAAAATCAAAGTAACGATAGATAAATATCTTGAAGCAATTGCTAGTTTTGTGTACTGATAAGTAATAACGACTTTATTTATACCTGGAGGAATAGTTAATTCAGTTGTGCCAAACTTAGATAATTTTGTTTGTACTAGTTTGCCATTAATAGAAGCCACTTGCCCTTTATAACGATAAATAGGTGTCGTCAAGACAGTATTTTTATTATTCGAATTATCTAATTCAATTGTAAGTTTGTTACTCATAAAATGAGTTGTTGGATTTATTTCCTGGTTACCTAGTAAATATTGATCATTATTAATCATATCAGGATGATAGATTGACTCTTTGTTTGCATAATCAGTATGATTGTAATTTTCAGCTATAGCAACAGCGTCTTCAGGTGCTATAAGTGTTAATGAATCTTTGTTAGCATGGATAGAATTGCTTACTCCTGAGAGATGCAATATTAGTGCAAGAAACGTAAAGACCATTATTTTCCATGAATTATTTTTAGTAGAAAAAATATAATAGATCACTATACTCATCGTATAGGCTATAAATAAAGAAGAAAAACCATTTAACCGCCAGACAAATTGTAGACTCTTAACTGGTGTATGGTTAAAAAGTTGCCAAGGAAATAAATTGGTTGAACAAAAAAGAACAAATACACCAAGAAAGAAAATAAATAAATCATCAGCAGTTAATTTTTTTATAAAAATAAAAGCACCAATCAATCCGAGAAATAAGAATAATCCAATAGTATAGTTGTTATAGTTATTATTTAAAATATGTGTCAGCATATCACTAGGAGCCATACCACTTAATTCTTTTCCCAGTGGGACTTTCAATTCTTGTGCTCTAGATTGTTGAATAAAAGGAATTAAGAATCCCGCACTTAAAAAAAAGGTGAGGACGGTAGCTTTTAAAAGACTTAAGAGTCTAGCGATTTTTTGGTCCCAAAAATAAAAAGAAAGAAACAACGTTCCTCCAATAAATACAGAAACCATAGCGACAGAAAGTAAATGAGTATACACTACTAGCGTCATGCCAATAGACAACCAGTACCATTTTTGGTAATCTCTAATATAAATTTCGTAACACCCCATTAGTATCAAAGGCAAAAATGTTAAAGCGACAGCTTCTCCCAATGAAGCACGATGGAATATGTCAATGGCACGATAGGCGGAAAATGTATAAATAATCGAAAATAACAGCGAAATATAACGATTGTTTTTTATTTGTTTCATAGAAAAATAAGAAACGACCATTGTTAAAAAAGTGATAAAAAAATAGTAGATATTATAACTTAAAACAAGATTTCCCATCATTTTATAAAATAAAAAAGCTGGATAAAGAGTAAGCCATGGATAAAAAATATTCATCATTGTTCCATGATGATCGAAGTTATTGAAGTTTACTGGAGAACTCCATACATTATCTAGTCCTATGATTCGAGATAAATGAAAGTAAGTATCCTGATTGACACTATGATAGATTCCCTTAGACATGAATAGAGGGATGACGTAAGCAAAACTTAGAAATAACATAAAAATGATATCTATTATTTGGTTTTTGTTTTTTTTCATTTTTTTCTCCTATTTAAAAGTAATAAAAATTGATTCTTTTCTAGTATATCATACTAGTGCTATGAAAAATTTAACGCAAAACTTATTAAAAAAAGACAATTCTAGTATACTGAAAATAGAATTAAAAAAGGAGAACAACAAATCTATGAAAATAAGTAAAAAAGCATTTCTTTTAGTAGTTCTTATCTTACTTAGTACTTTATATTCAGTAAATTTTATGAGAAATGCTCAAGAAATTTATACAACAGGTGATTTATCTTTTCATCTTTCACGAATCAAAGGGTTATCTTCTATTTTTGAAGGGCCAATCAACTATACAACATTTAACAACTATGGAGATGGACTGAACTATTTTTATCCTTTTCTTACAATAATTCCTGCAGTCGTTTTTTATGGAATTTCAAATAACTTAATATTAAGTTATGTTCTATATATTTGGTTATTAAATATTTGTACGATTCTGATTAGTTTTTATTATGGAGAAAAGTTTTTTAAAAAGATAGATGCTGCTTTTTTATTTAGTTGTTTATATACTTTTGCAACTTATCGAACAGTTGATATCTATTATCGATCCGCAATTGCAGAAGCAATCGCTCTTACGATTATCCCAGCTGTTTTATATTATGCTTATGGATTGATATTCAATAGAGAAAAAAAAGTCATCGCTTTATCTGTCAGTATAAGTCTACTTGTGTATACTCATGTCTTAACTACACTATTGTGTAGTGCATTGATTGCTTGTATGATTATAGTTCGTTTGTTTTTAAGCAAGCAAATAAAAAACGATATAAAATTTGTGGTCGTGAATTTAGTAAAGGCTGTTTTTTTGACTTGTGCATTAACTAGCTATTTTTGGTATCCTATGTTGCAGCAGATGAATTATCAAGAAATACACAGTCCCTTCAAAACAGATTTGCAGCTAGAAGCACTTTCTATTTCAGATAGTATCATTCAAGCGTTAAATAACGATATTACAACATACACTATGGGGTTATTAGGATTGGTTGCGTTGATTTTTCCTTTATTCATACTGAAAGAAATGGAGAAAAAAGAAAAAATCATCTATGTTGGCGTAGTTTCTACATGGGTATGCGTAACTAATTTATTTCCATGGTTTTTGTTTCAAAAAACACCGATAAGCTTGCTCCAGTTTCCTTGGCGTATCTTAGGTATCCAAATCTTTTTTTCTTCAATGATCATAACGCTTGTTTTTATGAAAAAGACTATGAATAAAAAATATTCATGGTTAATCATTGGCGCTACTGTGGTGTTTCTACTCATCACGTCTATAGCAGCAAAAGAAAATTACGCAAAAGTTATCCAATCAAAACACGGTCATATTGTTATCAATGAAGAAACACTCCCACGTTATACAACATCAGATATGGGAGGATTATACGATTACGCCCCAACAGAAGCGATAAAAGAAAGGCCTCACTTAGAAAAACATGAAGTAAAAGTAGGAGAATCGTGGGAAAAAGGGAAGTATAAAGCTGCAGATAATAACATTACTTACACAGTGGCAAGCAACAAAAAGCAAAAAGTGACAGTACCAGTATATGCTTATTTAGGTACACAGGTAAAAGTAAACGGTAAAGTCGTAAATGACTCTTATAAAAAACATGGCTTAGTGAATGTGGATGTAAATGCTGGAGAAAATAAGATAGAAATTACAACAAAATATACTCCAACTGCTCTCATGGCTTTATGGATCAGTATTCTGACTTATTGTTTAGTGGTGTATTCAAGTTTTAAACGATTTGCACCTAATAAGTTGAAAGATTCTCGATATGTGACTAAAAAGGAGATAAACAAGAAGAATGAAAATAAATAAAAAAGTAGTAATATTGAGTGGATTAATTATAGTTAGTAGTATATATTCTTTCATCTTTTTCAAAAATACACAGAGTATTTATACCACTGGAGATCTTTCTTTTCACTTATCTCGAATCAAGGGGTTATCGACTATTTTTACCAGTCCGATTAATTATGAGACATTCAATTATACTGGATATGGTGTAAATTATTTTTATCCCTTTCTGACTTTTTTTCCAGCTGTAATGTTATATTGGATGACAAAAAATTTGATTGTAAGCTATATTATTTACGTTTGGTTATTGAACTTGTGTACAACACTCGTAGCTTATCATTATGGCGAGCGGTTTTTAAAACAAAAAAAAGCGGCATTTTTATTTAGTTGTCTCTATATTTTCTCTGCTTATCGGACAGTAGACATCTACTATCGTTCCGCAATTGCCGAAGCTATCGCAATAACACTTGTTATCCCTGTATTATTTTATGCTTATCAAATCATCTCTGGAAAAGAAGAAAAGTATCCGTCTGTAAAGCTAGCATTGAGTATGAGTTTGCTAGTGTACAGCCATGTACTATCAACATTAATGAGTACAGCATTAATTATCATTTTTATTTTTATTCGTTTGGTTTCTAAAGGTTTCAAGAATGCAGATTTTATTGCTATATTTAAAAAATTATTTAGTGCGGCAGGAATGACATTGGTTCTGACGAGTGCTTTTTGGTATCCGATGTTTGAACAAATGCTCTACCAAAAAATCAACAAACCTAGCGTGACAAATTTATATGCTCATGCATCTAATGTGTTCGATAGTCTGACTGAAGCTATGAACAACGACTTAACTACTTACTCAATGGGACTAGTTGGTCTGTTATCTTTATGTATTCCCCTGATTTTATTTAAAAAATTAACAAACATAGAAAAAAAGATTTATTATGGTACGTGTTTGACTTGGCTAGCTACAACTAGTTTGGTGCCATGGTATCTTCTGCAAAATACGCCAGCCAAATTGTTACAATTTCCTTGGCGGATCTTAAGCTTGCAAATAATATTCTCTTCTCTGATATTAACGATGATATTTTTCAAAAATAGAAGATACAATAAGACAAGAGAACTATTTTATTTATTTATGACTGTTTTGTTATTAATCACTTTAACTGTTTCTAGTAAAAAAAATTTCAATCAAAAAATAATTTCTCAGCCGGGACATATTGTTGTAAACAAAGAAACAGTAGAGGCGTATACCACTAAAGGAATGGATTATTTTTTATATGATTATTCTCCTATCGCTTCATTGGAGAATAAGGAGCATATAATAAAACACGAAGCAAAGATTGGCAGTCAATGGGTAAACCTTCCTTATAAAACAACTGGTAGTTCTATCATATATAGAGTAACTAATGAGAAGAGCCAAGTAATCACACTTCCTGTATATGCTTATTTAGGAACGAATGTAGAAATAAATCATCAACCTGTAAAGGAGCAGGTGAATGCTAATGGATTGGTACAAATAAGCGGAGTCAAAGGAGTTGCTGATATTAAAGTAAGCACAAGTTATACAGTAACGACTATTATTTCTTATCTTGTTACATTAACTGCATATTTATGTTTATTTTTTAAAATAGTTTTCCATAAAAGGTAAATTAACTTTTCATTTATAAAATAAATTGATTAAAAAGGAGAATCTGTCGATAAGGATTCTCTCTTTTTTATACGAAAAATCTGTAGGGGGATGAAGTAATCGCTTATTTCCTCACTTTATGATAAATTACAGCTAAAGTCACTAGCTTGTCTTCTTCGGAAAGGAGGAGAATCTATGGATGAGGAACAAATATTCATTCAAACACTTTATAATCTGATTTTGAATCCGAATACACGAGATTGGGAACGAAAAGTATTGATTCAGACAAAGAATGACATAAGAGAAAATATATCCGTTAAAGAACAGTTATCAAAACTAGAAGCAACACTACGTCCATTAGCTATCCGAATGAATCTGACGCCTGATGTAATGGACTTTTATTTATTGATTACGGAAGGATTTGATAAGGAGCAAAAATATGACTTTTCCAAGCATGCCATGCAAGATGCTGACTATCAAGAACGTGCAGTATTTGCAGGGGGATGTTTCTGGTGTATGGTCGAGCCGTTTGAATCGAAAAAAGGGATCCTATCTGTTTTGTCAGGATACACGGGCGGACATGTTGAAAAACCAAATTATGATCAAGTAAGTGGTGGTTACACAGGTCATGTGGAAGCTGTGGAGATCATTTATGACACAAGAGAAATAAGTTATAGCGAGTTGCTGACAATCTATTGGCAAATTACTGATCCCACAGATACATTTGGACAATTTCAAGATAGAGGGAAGCAATATCGTCCAGTGATTTTTTATCAAGGCGAACGACAAAAAGAATTAGCGGAACAATCAAAACAGAAACTAGACAGTTCAGGAACTTTCCACCAACCAATCGTCACAAAAATCGAACCAGCCGGTACGTTTTGGCCAGCAGAAAACTATCATCAGCAATTTTACAAAAAACAACCGAAACGTTATAAAAAAATCCAGCAAGCACGTAATCAATTTCTGATCTATCAACGAGTAAAAAACAAATGGCAAAAAAATATACGAAAAAATCATTTTGATTAACTCCTTTTCTTTAAAATGTAGTAAACTAAAAATAGAAAAAAGAAAGCGTTTTAAAAAGATTTGATGAGGAGGAGAAAAATTGTATATTGCAGATAGTGCACGTTATGAAAAAATGGAATATCGTAAATCCGGTCATTCAGGTTTGAAATTACCGATTTTATCTCTCGGATTATGGCAAAATTTTGGTGATTATGATCCTATCCATAATCAAAGAGAGATTTTAAGAGGCGCATTCGACATGGGAATTACCCATTTCGACCTTGCGAATAATTATGGAGGCCCTGCTGGAGCTGCAGAGAAAAACTTTGGGCGTATTTTTAGAGAAGATTTTCAAGCCTACCGTGATGAACTGATTATTTCTAGCAAAGCAGGTTATCATATGTGGGAAGGGCCATATGGGGAATGGGGCTCTCGTAAATCCATCATTTCAAGTTGTGACCAAAGTCTCCAAAGAATGGGGCTAGATTATGTTGACATCTTCTATCATCATCGCCCAGACCCTGATACACCTTTGGAAGAAACAGCAGAAGCTTTGATGCAACTTGTAAGACAAGGAAAAGCATTATATATTGGTATATCCAACTATAATGGAGAAGATACAAAAAAAATGACTGAAATTTTAAAAAGAAAGGAAGCACCGTTCATTATTCATCAGATGCGCTACAATATGTTTTCTCGTGCACTACTAGAAGACGATCTATCTCCAGTATTAGAAGAAGAAGGGCTAGGGGCAATCACGTTCAGTCCGCTTGCTCAAGGGTTGCTGACAAATCGTTATCTACATGGTATTCCTGAAGATTCTAGAGCACATCGTAAGGAAATACCATTCCTTTCAGAAGAACAAGTTGGATCAACTCTGGAAAAAATCAAAGCACTGCAAACAATCGCCGTATCACGAGGACAATCATTAGCGCAAATGGCCCTTGCATGGAATTTGCGACAAAAATCTGTTACAAGTGTACTGGTCGGAGCAAGTCGGTTAAGTCAGTTACAAGAAAGTGTTCGAATGATGGATAATTTAGATTTCTCACCAGAAGAAGAATTGAGAATCGACCAAATTCTAGAATAGAAACGATGTAATCAAACTTTTTATCCATATATTAAAAAAAACAAAAGATGACATCAAGAATCGAATGAAGATCGTCTGTTATTGAACATCATATTTTTTGTCGTTCAAAATAAAAATGATCGAAGGCTAGGAGTGAATTTTATCCTAGTCTTTTTTATGGTAAATATCTTCTTCGTTTGTATGTCTATGAACGGATTAATCAATTTTGTATACAAAAAATCATCAGATGATTCAAACGTGTTATAATAATTACGAAAAAATACATCAGATGAAAAGGAGGTATGTGGTTTGGAAGAAAATAAAACCCTAGTAGAAGTAACTACTGACAAGATCCTTAGATATTTAAAGGAAATGCAGTTGCAAGTAGGAGATAAACTGCCGAATGAATATGAATTGTCCGATTATTTAGAGGTGGGGCGAAGCACGGTGCGAGAAGCTGTGCGGGCTCTAGCTTCCAGGAATATCCTTGAAGTTCGGCAAGGAGCGGGGACATTTGTCAGTGATAAGCGAGGGATTGCCAATGACCCACTCGGTTTTTCTTTGATTGAAGATCAGGATCGGATGATACGAGACTTATTTGAACTGAGATATTTATTGGAGCCTAAGATGGCAGGTTTGGCAGCGGAATATGCAACGAAGAATCAAATCGTCCAAATGAAAAAATTAACGCAAAAGATTGAAACTTCTTTTCGAGAAGGCACACAAGAACATGTTCAATTAGACATCGATTTTCATACGATGATTGCAGAAGCTAGCGGAAACGTAGCCTTGCTGCATATTATCCCAATCATTAATGAATCAATTGCTTTGTTTAATAAAAATTATGATATCCAGCATCTGAAAATCGAGACGATCGATATTCATACAGAGATCGTTCAGGCCATCGAAAGGCGGAATGCACTTGCTGCGTTTGATGCAATGACTGTCCATATGGCAATAAATCGGAGAGAATTACAGAAAATAATAGGAGAAAAAGAAACTAATTGACAGTTCATCTGATGTATTTTATGATAAATACATCAGATGAATTTTTGTTTTATATTTGGTAAAAAAGAGGAGTAAATAGTTTCTGTTCATCGAAATGTAAGCGCTGACTAATAGACAAAAAGAGATGACGTCAAGGAGAAGAAGCAGGAATGAGGGGATCTGGAATGAGTTTTATGGATAAATTAGCCAATGTTTTAGGGAACGTGGCAACGAGAATCAATAATTTAAGGTATATCATGGTGATAAAAAACGCATTTGCTGCATTGATTCCGGTAATTATTACGGGTGCTTTTGGCACATTGTTTTCAGCAATGGTCTTTGACTCGGAAAATGGCTTAGCACAGATAAGTTTCTTGCGTTTTTTAGAAGAATTAAAGCCTATCGCATCTGCCATCAGCTATGTCACACTAAGTTTCTTGACCATCTATGCTGTTTTTCTGATAGGGATCGAATTAGCCAAGCTGAATAAAGTGGATGGTGTATTCCCTGGTATCATCGCAGTGATGTCTTATTTATCTGTTAATCCAACTGTTTATGAATTAGTGAATGAAAATCAGACTGTTATAGTAGAAAACGTATTGGCTAAACAATATACAGATACGAAAGGGTTATTTTTGGGAATGTTGGTCTCCATCCTTTCTATTGAACTTTATTGCTGGTTGAGGAAACAGAAGAAACTACAGCTGAGAATGCCTGATACCGTGCCAACGAATGTTTCTGCTAGTTTTTCTGCTTTATTCCCGACGATTCTGACTGTATCGGGTATCGCGGCTGCGGGATTTATCATCAAAGAACTTACAGGAATGTACCTTTATGATATCATTTACAATGTCGTACAACGCCCATTAGAAGGTGTCGTACAAGGGTTACCGGGTATTTTGCTATTGATGTTTATTGCGCAAGTCTTTTGGGTGATTGGTATCCATGGAAATCAAATGGTGAAGCCGATACGGGAACCGTTGCTTTTAGCGGCAATTGCTGTAAATACGGAAGCTTTTGAAGCTGGAAAAGAAGTACCGAACATTATTACTATGCCATTTTGGGATATGTATATGAGTATGGGCGGGTCTGGAGTCACGATCGGTTTACTGATTGCAGTATTGTTAGTTGGAAAACGGGAAGATATGAAACAAATCACCAAGTTATCCCTTGCTCCTGGGATCTTCAACATCAATGAACCAGTTATTTTTGGTATGCCGATCATGCTGAATCCAATTTTAGCTATTCCGTTTATCTTAACGCCTCTTATCACTGGAACGATTGGTTATTTTGCAACCGCTTTAGGATTTGCGGCGAAAGCAGTTGTAATGGTCCCTTGGCCAATGCCGCCGATCGTCAATGCTTATCTGGCAACAGCAGGAAATATCGGTGCAGTTATTACGCAACTTGTTTGTATTATTGTTTCTATTTTGATCTATCTGCCATTTGTAAAAGTAGCAAATCGTGTGGAAAATGATGGGATCTAAAAAACAGGAGGAAATCATGAAAATTACTATTCCAAAAAATTTTATTCTTGGTGCTGCATCTTCTGCTTGGCAAACGGAAGGTTGGAAAGGAAAAAAAGAAGGACAGGATTCGTTTATAGATAGCTGGTATAAAAATGAACATTTTGTTTGGCATAATGGGTATGGCCCAGCCGTAGCAACTAATTTTATGGAACAATACCAGCAGGATGTGGATCTGATGAAATCCATCCATCTGACACATTATCGGACTTCTATCAATTGGGCTCGTTTTTTTACTGATTATGAGAACTGTATAGTAGATGAAGAATATGCTCAGCATATAAGTGAAATGATCGACTCTTTGATCGAAGCAGACGTAGAACCGATGATTTGTTTGGAACATTATGAAGTCCCAGCTTTTCTTTTGGAAAAATATGATGGCTGGTCTTCAAGAAAAGTAGTTGATTTTTATGCTAAGTATGCTCAAATTGCCTTTGATCGTTACGGTGATAGGGTAAAAAACTGGTTTACATTCAACGAACCAATCGTTCCCCAAACGCGTTGCTATTTGGATGCTGTTCGCTGGCCGCATGAACAAAACACAAAAAAGTGGATGATGTGGAATTATCATAAAGTTTTAGCAACGGCTAAAGCAGTAGAGATTTACCGCAGCGGAAATTATGGTGGAAGGATTGGCTGTATTTTAAATCCTGAAATGGTCTATGCTCGATCCAATTCTCCAGAAGACCAAAAAGCTGCTTATATGTATGATTTGTTTTATAATCGAGTATTTTTTGATCCGATGGTAAAAGGATACTACACAGAAGAGTTCCTGGAGTTGTGTCAAAAACAATCGATTTATTTCGATCCTGCAACAGAGGATTTAGAAACGATTCAGCATCATACAGTAAATTTCCTTGGAATCAATCAATATTATCCTAAACGCGTTCGCGCCCCTCGTTATCAATGGAATGAAGAGACACCTTTCCATCCTGAACGATATTATGAAGTCTTTGATTTACCTGGGAAGAAAATGAATAATTCCAGGGGATGGGAAATCTATCCGAAAATCATGTATGATATAGCCATGTATCTAAAAGAAAATTATCATAATATCCCTTGGCTGATAACAGAAAACGGTATGGGAAGAGAATATGAAGAACAGTATATGGATGAGAAAGGAATCGTGCAAGATGATTACCGTATCGAATTTATCGGACAGCATTTGCATTACTTGATCAAAGCAACAGAAGAAGGCGCAAATTGCGAAGGCTATATGTTATGGGCATTCACTGACTGTGTGTCACCAATGAATGCATTTAAGAATCGATATGGATTAGTTCGAATCGAATTGAACGATGAACGAAGCAGAACATTGAAAAAATCTGCTTCGTGGTATCAGACTTTGATTGATAAGAGAGAATTGGATTTGCCTGACGAAATCTATAAATAAATAGAAGTTTTTTGTAGATGTTCATTGTATTTACTGGTTATTTGAAATAAAAGAGGTTGTGAATCCAGCGTTTTGAGCTAATACCCAGGGTCAGCTGATTGAACACCGTTTATTGAGAGGTTGTGAAAAAGCTGTCCTGCATCAAGTAATAAGAATAGCAAAGTAAAAACAACATCTTATGTTTTTAACTTGGTTGGACTTATTACCGCAGATGCAAGCTTTTGAATACCGTTTATTTGAAAAAAGTTGTGACAAGTTTTGTGTCACAACTTTTTTTGTGCACGTTAAAAGAAAAAAGGTAATAAAAATTAATTTGTGTGTTTAGTGTGCGCTTTCTTTTTTAGTGTGTATGCAACTTGGTATAGACCTTAAATGTGATGATATCAACTTTTTAAAGCGCTTTTAAAGTTGGCACGCTACTTGCTTATATACAAGTGTAAGTATAGAAAGGAACGTGTTTAAAATGGAAAAGAAAACAATCATGCTTGTATGTTCAGCTGGAATGAGTACAAGTCTCCTAGTCACAAAAATGCAAAAGGCAGCAGAAGCAAAAGGAATGGAAGCAGACATCTTTGCTGTATCTGCTTCAGATGCGGATAATCAACTAGAATCTAAAAATGTAGACGTTTTACTTTTAGGACCGCAAGTACGCTTTATGCAAAATCAATTTGCTGAAAAGCTAGCACCTAAAGGCATTCCTTTAGATGTAATCAATATGGCTGACTATGGCATGATGAATGGTGAAAAAGTACTCGACCAAGCAGAAAAACTAATAAACAAATAATAAAAATTATCGGAGGATACAATAAATGGAAGATCAAAAAAATCTAGAAGCCATCATGGGTCTGATCATGTTTGGCGGAAATGCAAAAAGCGATGCAATGGAAGCGATTGCTGCTGCGAAAAAAGGTGATTTCACTTTAGCAGATGAAAAAATCAAAGATGCAGAGGAATCTTTAGTCCAAGCACATCACTCTCAAACAGAGATGCTGACACAAGAAGCACAAGGAAATCACGTTGAAGTCACGCTTTTGACGGTCCACAGTCAAGATCATCTGATGACATCTATAGCTTTTACAGATTTAGCAAAAGAGATCATTGATCTGTATCGTCGATTGAACGCGTAATCTACAGTAAAGAAAAGAGGGAAGATTTATGGATAAATTTGTTGCATTTATGGAGAAACATTTTATACCTGTAGCATCAAAAATTGGTGCACAACGGCATTTAGTTGCGATTCGGGACTCATTTATGGTGAGTATGCCGTTAATGATCTTAGGAGCATTAGCAGTAATGATCAATAACTTACCGATTCCCGGGTTCCAAGAATTGATGAACTCAATTTTTGGTGGTGAATCATGGAAAGGATTCGGGGCTGCTGCTTGGAACGGTACATTTGCCATTCTTTCTGTCTTGATTGCTTTCTTGCTTGCTTATCATTTAGCTAACGGCTACCGAAAAGACGGTGTTTCCGCAGGTGTGATTTCTTTAGGCTCTTTCTTCGCTTTAGGCGGAGCATTAGGTATGAGCTCAAACGGTTTGTTTATTGCTATTATTGTTGGGATTATTTCAACAGAAATCTTTGTACGTTTAAGCGGAAATGAAAAATTGATCATCAAAATGCCTGATGGTGTGCCACCGGCAGTTGCAAAAGCATTTGCTTCATTACTACCAGCAATGATCACTATCTCTGCGTTTGCTTTAGTTGCTGCAATTTTTGCTGCATTCGGTGTTGATGATATCGTAGGTTCTTTCTATACAGTGGTCCAAGAACCATTTATGGGACTTGCAAACTCTTATCCATCTGCCTTACTGCTTGCATTTATCACACCATTCTTATGGTTCTTTGGTTTACACGGAGCGAATATGGTCGATCCTTTGATGCAAACAATCAATGCGCCAGCCATTGAAGCAAACGTTAATGCAATCGCAGCTGGACATAGCGCACCGTTTATCGTGAACAAACCTTTCTTTGACAGCTTTGTCAACTTAGGAGGAACAGGTGCAACTTTAGGTTTACTGTTAGCTATTTATTTAGTAGGACGTAAAAACAAACCATATATGGTTGTAACAAACTTGTCGATTGCGCCAGGTGTCTTCAATATTAATGAACCAACGATGTTTGGGTTACCTATCGTGTTGAACCCGATCATGTTCATTCCATTTATTTTGACACCAATGGTCTTAGTTAGTGTTGCTTACTTTGCGACTTCTACAGGTTTAGTGCCAGCAGCTACCGTTATGCCTCCATGGGTAACTCCACCAATTATTGGCGGTGTATTGGCAACAAAAAGTATTGCAGGTGGTGTACTAGCCGCTGTCAATTTGGTTCTTTCTATTTTGATCTATCTACCGTTCGTCAAGGTAGCTACGATCCAAGAAAGAAGAAAAGAAGCTTTAGATGCTTGATTAATCAAAAAACGGAGAACAAGTGATTGTTTTCCGTTTTTTTTTTTACATCACTATTGTTGTCATTGCTAATTTTCATAAAGATTTGTATAATTTTTGTAAACGTTTTATTTTAGTCGGAGGTTTAAACATTGGTTACATATAACTGGATCAAATTAAGAGAACACCCAGAATTAGTAAAACAAAGCGCGAATTGGTTTTCATCAAAATGGGGAGTTCCTGCTGTTGTGTATGAGGAAAGTATTCGTACTGGAATCGCTAATAAGGAAAGTATTCCTCAATGGTATGTGGTCTTAGATGAAAAAGAAACCATCGTCGGAGGAGCGGGCGTCATTGAAAACGACTTCCATAACCGCCCTGATCTGACACCAAATCTTTGTGCCCTGTTTGTTGAACCGGAAAAGCGTAAGCAGGGGATAGCCAAGCGGATATTAGCGGAAATCAGAAAAGAAATGCATCAACTTGGGTACGAAAAACTTTACTTAATTACAGATCATACCACGTTTTATGAACGATACGAGTGGACATTTTTGACAATGGTCAAGGAAGAAAGTGGGACGACCGCTCGTCTGTATCAAAGTGATACGATAGGGTGAAAAAAGAGGCATGAGATTTGAAAAATTCTCATGCCTCTTTTTTTTTGCTTGTTCTCTTCATTGCTTTTTTTTCGTCGTAAATAAAAATGTTCCTTACGATTCTGAGAATAGGACGAATCGTCAAGAAAATAGCACCAGCCAAATAAAAATAGGTGCCATATCGATCGGGGATTTTAGTTAAGGAAGCAAGGCTTCCAAAAATATAGAAAATCCCGGTTAATAAATCGACAGCCAGTGAGATCAATGTGTAACGATTTTGGAAATAGAAGCGGAAGCGACGTCCTCGTATTTCGATATCTTCTTCTTTTCCTATTTCGATCTCATGGGTATTTCGTTTGATTTTGGGCATAAAGAAAATCACCTGTATTTTTTACTGAATTCAAGGTTTCAAAACAACTTTTATATTTTTATCTTCTTTTTTGTCAAAGATCTCATATGCTTGTGCTGCTTCTGATAGTGGCAGCGAATGAGTAATGATTTGTGTAGGATCGAATAGTCCTTCTGCAATCATTGCGTAAATTTTTGGCATTAGATGGATAATTGGTGCCTGTCCATGCTTGACAGCGATATCCCGCATAAAAAATTCTTGTAGCGGGTAAGAAGAAGCTGGAGTCATATAAACACCAGTTACTTGGACTGTTCCAAATTTTTTGACAGCTTGCGATGCCATCTGTAATGGAGAGATTGTGCCGCTTTGTAAGCTTACTAAATTTTTCGCTTTTTCTTTGACAGGCTCTAATCCGTCCATTCCTACACAATCGATAATGACATCTGCGCCACCTTTAGCCAGTTCATACAATTCTGTTCCAGCTTGTGCCGTGTCTTCTAAGAAATAAGTTTCAACCCCATTGTAATTAGCCGCTTTATCTAGACGGTGCTGTACTGGATCTACTGCGATTACGCGCTCTGCTCCAGCCATAACAGCGAATTTTTGAGCGAATAGACCGACTGGACCAGAACCTAGAATCACAACTGTATCGCCTTTTTTTACTCCTGCGTTTTCAACGCTCCAATAAGCTGTGGGCAAAATATCTGATAGAAATAAAACTTTTTCATCAGGAAGATCATTATCTGGTACAACAAATGAAGTAGAGTCTGCATAAGGAACTCTTAGATATTCCGCTTGACCACCCCAATGATTACCGTTCAACTTGCCAAATCCGAAAAGCCCGCCATATAACTGATCTGGATTTGATTCATCACATTGGCTTTCCATGTGATTCAGGCAGAAATGACAATGACCACAACTAATATTAAAAGGGATAACCACACGTTGCCCTTTTTTCAATGTTTGAACTTGAGATCCCACTTCTTCAACGATTCCCATTGGTTCGTGTCCTACAACATACCCTTTTTCCAAAACTGCTTCACCATGATGGTAAAGATGCAGATCGGAGCCGCAAATGGCTGTTGCTGTGATACGGATGATTGCATCTGTTGGTTCTAATATTTTTGGATCATCTACGTTTCTGATTTCCATTTTCTGTTTTCCTTGCCAAGTGACTGCTTTCATTGGAGATGCTCCTTTCAGATTCATAAAATTGTCTGCATTATTAGTACTACAGATAATTTCATTTTAAAGGAGATCTTACCTTTTTGATAATGAAACGCTTTTTTTCTTAAATGAAACATTCTATAGTCTTATGTATTTGTGTTCGGAGAGGTGTGTTTCCGATTTTTTAGTGTAATGGTAATCATTGAAATAGTTGTATCCGTTAGATGATGTTGGATTGGCAAGAGAGTAAACGTTGAAAAAATAGTTGTTTTCAAAAAGAAACAGACATAAATAAAAAGAGGTTATGACAGAAGGGATCAGTTTCTCGGTATTAAGTCAAATTTATGCAAAAACGTGAGGAACCATTTTCACAAAATTTTTCTTCATACTCGAAACTAAACGCCTTTTTCATAACCTCTTGGTAAACGGTGTTCAAAAGCTTGCATCTGCGGTAATAAGTCTAACCAAGTCAAAAACATAAGAAGCTGTTTTAGCTTGGCTGCTCTTATTACTTGATGCAGGGCAGCTTTTTCATAACCTCTTGGTAAACGGTGTTCAAAAGCTTGCATCTGCGGTAATAAGTCCAACCAAATCAAAAACATAAGAAGCTGTTTTAGCCTGGTTGTTCTTATTACTTGATGCAGGGCAGCTTTTTCACAACCTCTTGATTATTCAAACATTTTTTTTGCGGCACGAGCTAGAGTAGGAATATCTTTGTCGTAACGCGGTGTTTTGACAAGACGGGACATAGGAATACCCGCAAAATGGAAAGCAGCGATTTCTCCAGAACGTACAGCACTTTGTTCAGTAAAGATCATCTGATAAGGCTGCTCGACAAATTCTCCTGTAAAGGCCAGATTGGTCGAATGTTTAGGAATGACTTTTGGTCGATCGCTTTTGGCACGATTATTGAACAACGCGGAAGCATAAGGCATATAGACAGGGATATTATTTATTACGCTGTCGAAAATTTCTGTTTCTTTTTCACGAATATTCACTGGTCCAGGATCTACTTTTGAAAGTTGTCCAATCAGTTCTTCTAGCATTTCTTTTCCATTCATTTTAATATACTGTTTATCCACAAATTCGCCACGTCGTCTTGGATAAAGGAAATAACCCCAAATAACTGTTTCATTTGGTTTCTGAGACGTAAAATGCGGTTGATGATGCACGACGATAGACATATTGACATCTTTTTGGCCTAACGGCGTGATCGGTGTGGTTGAAATAAATGAATTCAAGGCATTTCCTGGTTCTTGAGTCGTGATACGGGTGATTTCATTCAACAACAAATGGTTTTTCGTCGTCAGGGTAAAGCTGACCCATTCGCTTGCATCTCGATCAGCAAAGAATTTGTCAGGATTTCCCAAGTTGTAGAAACGTTCACTGGCTTTTTTCCAGAGACTAGAAGCTGCACCATAATCCATATTTTCTACAGCTGGTGTTTCGTAATCTCCTAAAGTAGCTGAATCTGTAATGGACCCATTAGTGAAAATAACTGCTGTATCTTCATCGACCACAACGTATTCTTCTTCTTGAGTCAGTGTATTGGTAATTTTCAAACCAGTCACAGTGATTTCATCTTGCATCGGTGTTTCTTTGAATTCCCAGTCAGTGACACGGCGGTTCAAAATGATTTTGCATCCTTGTTCTTTCAAGTACTCGATCAAAGGAAGCATAATACTTTCGTATTGATTGTAACGTGTTCGATTGACGCCCACTAGATGTTCGATTTGAGTGAATTCATAAATCATTTGATGCATATAGCGACGCAATTCTTGAGCAGAACTACGTGTTCTGAAAGCAAATGTTGTTTCCCACATAAACCAGAAGTTTGTTTCAAAAAAGTGTGGATCATCTTTGAAATATTCTTCGATAGTGATATTGTCTAGTTTTTCTTCTTCTGAATCAGGCATAGCAATCAGTTTAGTCAGAAGAATACGGTCTTTATTATTGAATCCCAGTTTTCCGCCATCAATGATTCCTTTGCCACCTTCCATCAAACGTGCTTTGTCAAAGGTTCGGTGTTTTGCATCAAAATCTCTCGTATCTTCTTCAGCAGTCATCCCTGGCTCAGTAACAGAAGGTATTCGACTTAACAGATCCATCAAATCTACATAGGTACGGTAATTAAGCATGCGACCGCCTCGAGCAATATAGCCTTTTTGGTTTTCTAATGGATGGTTTTTATTCCAATATTCATCCACTACAGTGTCGGTCGGTGCACCATCATTTGAACCGTGATCATCCAATGAATAAAAGGTGATCTGATCCCCTTTCCATTTGCCTTCTTGAATCAAATAAACAGCCGCTGCCATATTGGCAATACCGGCACCAATCATTATTGCTTTACTTTTTCTCATTGTGATTCCTCCAATGTCTTCCAAGTATGTCCGTAGTGATTCAACTAAATAGGATGCTAGATTGATTCGAATTCATCATATAAATGACTGTCATCTTCGAATAGTCCTGTCTTTTTTCCTAGATATGCAGCGCCAAGGGCAAGCAAACCTAAACCGATGCCGACTTTGATTAATTTTTTACTCATGAAAAACGCCTCCTTGTTTTCTCTTTCTATATCCAAGGATAGTTCGTTTTTATTAGAATGCCAAATGATAGGACGAGAAGAAAAAGGAAATTTTGACAAAAAAGAAGAAGTGTCTGATTTTCCTGTAAATAAAAATAGGGTAGGTAAGAAGAAAAGATTTGAGGAGGTGTATGGTTCTATTTTTAGAAATTTGGGTACAAAAAAAGCACCGAGACAGTGCTTCTTTGAAAAGCTGATGACGGACTAAGCCTTATTTTAACTTGCTACGTTGTTTTGGATACTTCCACGATTTATGGATGGAGGGAGAAAAATGGGAGAGTGAAAAAGAAAAATTTAAGCGAACCGTTATCATTAGAACAACTTTTAAATAGACGAACAAGGTAACTTTCTTTTACAATAAAAGAATAGGAACAAATTAAAAGAAAGTAGGTAGCGTATATGTTTCGCTCAAATTTAATTGAATTTCTAGAATGGATCATTGCTATTTTAAATATTTGTTCTATCGGTATCTTAATTGTCGGGATCGTTCTTGTTCTATTCAAACTTTTTGATTGGTCTCATGTCAAGAAAAACTATGCAGAACGTAATACTCGTAATGCAGATACAAGAAAACTGCTAGCAAGTTATATTTTGTTAAGCTTGGAAGTACTAGTCGTTGCTGATATCATCGAGTCAGTTATCAAGCCGACTTGGACAGATATTTTGAAGCTTGCACTTATTATTATCATTCGAACAGTCATTTCTTATTTCTTGAATCAGGAAATAGAAGACAAAGAAAAACAAAGAAGAGGAGAGGTAGGATGACGACAGAGTTGATGCAGTTTCTTCTTCCATATTTCGAAAAACTTGTACTGGGACTTGATATCTTTGCTATCTGTTTATTGGTTTGGGGTGTTTGTCTATCAATCAAGGATTTTTTGAAATATTTATTTGTCCATACAAAAGTGCAAAGCGACCGAGTCAGCGAGAACAATGCTATTAAAAAGATGTTGGGAGGCTATATACTTCTAAGTTTGGAAATTCTTGTTTCAGCTGGGATCATCGAATCGATTATCAAACCTACCTTGCAGGATATTTTCCAACTAGCGGCGTTGGTAGTTATCCGAACCATCATTTCTTATTTTTTAAATAAAGAGATCGGACCCCTAGATGTCCAAAATAAGTGAGGTTGTGAGCCTGACGTGTATCAAGAGATTGTTACAGAAATGGGCATCTTCAACAAATAAGAGGCTGTGACATGATTTTTGTCACAGCCCCTTATTTGTTTTGCACAGCTGAAATGATAGCTCGATCGATCGTATTGATCGAAATAGGAATAATATTTTCATATTGGACCGCATCTGGTGTATATAATGTACGTTCACATAATACCCGGTTTGAGGACTGCTGCGCATACTTCTTTATATCAGATATACTTGAATAAATTGTTGGTGCAACTTGAAAATCGAAAGTAGTTACAGCTTCCAAGGCTTCCCGATAAATCAGATAATGAACATCCGAATTTGTGACGATATAGATAGTCAGATGTTCTTTTGTCAGACGGAGAATTCCGCTCAATTCGATCACAAAAGCCCGCATGCAATTAGGATTCAACCGTAGATCATAAGGTAACTGGCTGGACCAGCTGGAAAAAATTGTCTGGACTTCTTTATATAAATTTGTCTGTTCCTCATTTAAAAGATAAAATTTTTCTGGCATGAATAATTGATAGTTATCCCAAGCCGAACGCATCAGATGAATCAGCGCACGTTCGAACGGTTGGTTTCCGAATAATTCTTGATTGAAGTGAGATTCAAAGGTAGCAACTAGTTCTTTTATTTCGGGAGTATTGTCAATAAACACTTGGTGTAGCTGTTGAAAGTCTTCCGCAATCAACTGATAAGAATGGAAACCATAATTACAAAGATTGAATAGTGTCAAAATAAAGGCGAATTCTTCTTTTTTATAATAGGTTTGGAAATCAGTGTTTTCCCATGCTGATTCGACATAATTGTAAATAGGACGTTTTTTGATTTCTTCGATAAATTTTGAATCTATTGTCACAGCACACACTTGCTGGCGTAGGAAACTGATAGCAAAACCAATCGATAAGATTTCTTTATTTTCTTTATCATAAAATCTGCCACTATTTTCCGTTACGGATTCAATGAAACGATCGGCACGTTCAAAAAACGATTCAGGTAGCTCCCAAGAATTAAAACCGCCTAAACGATACGACACATTAAGAAGCAGCAGACGTCTTTCCATTTCAGTGAATCGAGGGGAGTAGCGGTCGATTTCGATCCCGCAGTCATTAAAATAAGCTAATACTTGTTTTTTTAATGAATAAGCTTTGCTGACAGAGATGAATTCACATTCAGTTAATTGAAGATAATCAGGTTCATCTTCTTCCAAATAAAGCAGACAAGTTTTTAAAAACAACGAATTTTGAGACAATTGCTGCATGATCTTGCATCGAGGTATATGTTCTGAAAAATATAAAGTGTAACGGTCCTTTTCCCGATGTGTATAAGCGATCTGTTCTTCAAATTCTTTTTTTATGTTATTGATATCATTGAGTAAAGTGGTTTTGCAAACATGCAGGAGATTGGAGAGCTTTTCTAGATTGACTTCTTTATTTACATAGAATTGCCCACATAAAAACAGCTGTCTTAAAATATTTTTCTCAATATATTCTTCAATCATAGTAGAGCCTCCGCCTTATATTTTTTTGCACAATATGGGAAATATTATGACATGTTTTCTTTTTGAAATCATCAGTTAATTTCTGAAAAAGCATATAAATGCCGTTAAAAAAGGTTTTTTATGTTATAAAATTTGGAAAACAGATAATTCTATTAAAAAATAAATTGTGAATTTTTAACAATATAAAAAAATAAAAATATGTTTAGTGAATGAAGGACAGTCATTTTATTTGTTTGTTCGCTTTTTTTAGGTTATCTATTTTAGAAGACTGATTTATTGAAAAATTGTTCGCTTTTTTGCGTTGAATTATCAGAAAAATCCGACTTTATTTATTTTTGTTTGTAAAAATCTACGTGGATTTGATGTTATAAAAAAAAATTTCTCATTTTTGGCGCTATAGTGAAGAGGTGTTACAGATAAACACATGTATCTGCAAGACATTGACCAACAAAATATGGAGGGAAGAAAAATGAAAGATATGGATATCAAGGCCGTCTTTATAGGCGACAAAGCTGAAAATGGACCAGTTTATAAAATGTTGTTGAACAAGATGGTAGATGAACATCTTGGATGGAGAGAAAATTATATTCCTTCAGATATGCCTGCAATTAGCGAAGGAGATAAGCTCACTCCAGATTATCTAGCCACCCGCGACCATATGATAGAGGTCTTGGATGAAGTCAGTCAGCGATTACGCGCAGGATCGATCCCATGGCATTCAGCAGGCCGTTACTGGGGACAAATGAATGCTGAAACATTGATGCCTGCTTTATTAGCTTACAACTATGCGATGCTGTGGAACCCAAATAATGTTGCATTGGAATCTTCTATGGCAACTTCGCAAATGGAAGCAGAAGTAGGACAGGATTTTGCTTCATTATTCAATATGACAGACGGATGGGGACACATTGCAGCAGATGGTTCTATTGCTAATCTTGAAGGATTATGGTACGCCCGTTGCATCAAATCGATTCCTTTAGCTGTCAAGGAAGTGCTGCCTGAAAAAGTGAAAAAAATGTCTGAGTGGGAACTTTTGAATTTATCTGTTGAAGAAATTTTGGAAATGACCGAAAGCTTTACGGACGAAGAAATGGATGAGGTCAAAGCAGCTTCTTCCCGTAGCGGAAAAAATATCCAAAGATTAGGGAAATGGCTGGTCCCTCAAACAAAACACTATTCTTGGATGAAGGCGTTAGATATTTGCGGAGTCGGCTTAGATCAGATGGTTGCTATCCCAGTTCAAGAGGATTATCGAATGGATATTAATGCTTTGGAAAAAACAATTCGTGAATTAGCTGGACAAAAAATCCCAATTCTAGGTGTGGTTGCTGTCGTAGGAACGACAGAAGAAGGTCAAGTAGACAGTGTAGATAAAATCGTCCAATTAAGAGAAAGGTTAAAAGATGAAGGGATCTATTTCTATTTACATGTTGATGCCGCATATGGCGGCTATGCGCGTTCACTGTTTCTAAACGAAGCAGGAGAATTTGTGCCGTATGCTTCCTTAGCTGAATTCTTTGAAGAACATCATGTTTTCCACCACTGCGTAACGATTGACAAAGAGGTATATGAAGGGTTCAGAGCTATTTCAGAAGCGGATTCTGTCACGATAGATCCTCATAAGATGGGCTATGTCCCTTATGCTGCTGGAGGAATCGTAATCAAACATAAAAATATGAGAAATATCATTTCTTATTTCGCGCCATATGTGTTTGAAAAATCAGTAAAGGCTCCAGATATGTTAGGAGCTTATATTTTGGAAGGATCAAAAGCTGGAGCAACCGCCGCCGCAGTCTGGACAGCACATCGTGTATTGCCATTGAATGTGACCGGATATGGTCAATTGATTGGGGCTTCAATCGAGGCAGCTCAAAGATTCAGAGAATTTCTCGATCATCTGACTTTTACTGTTAAAGGAAAAACAATCGAAGTCTATCCATTGAATCATCCTGATTTTAATATGGTCAATTGGGTATTCAAAGAACAAGGCTGTACAGATTTGAACGCTATCAATGAATTAAATGAAAAAATGTTCGATCGGTCTTCTTATATGGATGGCGATGTTTATGGTGAACGGTTTATTACTTCTCATACTACATTTACACAAGAAGATTACGGTGATTCTCCAATTCGTTTTGTTGAAAGAATGGGTCTAACGAAAGAAGAATGGAAAAAAGAACAGAAAATCACTCTGCTACGTGCGGCTATCATGACTCCTTATTTGAATGATGATCGAATTTTCAATTTTTATACAAAAAAAATCGCCAAAGCAATGGAAAAGAAACTAAACGAAATCATCCAATAGAACTGATTTTTGTGTGAAAGAATAACAAGAGACATATGGAGAACAGACAATTATTTGCTTCATCAAAACAATTGTATTTCCCCCTGTTTTTCATATATTCCTCGCCAAGATATTCTTTTTTATAAAACGTTCTATAAGTTGGATCGTTCGTTTCATGTATCAAACCCAGTTCACTAAGATCGTTCAATGGATGTTTCGGTGATACTGGGTTTTGTACTGAATCGATGAAACCTTGTCATTTCTGTTCTTGAACAAAAATAAAAGAAAACAAAAACATATGTCGCTATTGAAAGAAGGAATAAAGATGAAAGATACTGGTTCATCAAAGCAAATCACGACCATGACCTTTATCGGAATGACCTGCGCCCTTGTAGCAAGTGTACGAAATATTCCAGATGTAGCAGCAACGAGCTGGACGATGATTTTTTACATGCTGGTTGCAGTATTATTGTACGCTTTTCCAATCTCATTGATCTCTGGTGAATTTGCTGGAATGTTTCCCCAAAAAGGTGGTCCAGAACTTTGGGTATCGAATGCTCTAGGAAAAAAATGGGGGTTCGTTGTCTCATGGCTGTTATGGGTCCAAATGTTTCCTGGGATGGTGATGGTCGCTTCAGCACTCGCTCCGTTGTTTGGTAATATTATCGATAATGTGCCGCTTGGTTTGAACAGCAAATTTACATTAGTTGTCATTTTAGTCGTTTATTGGATCATCACTTTTTTGAATTTGAAATTTGATATGGCAAAAATCGGCGGAAAAGTCGGTGTTTGGTTAGGATTGTACGTGCCTTTGACGATGATGCTCTTATTAGGGTTTGCTGCGTGGATCAAAGTTGGGATCGTACCAACCGGAACATTAGGCAGTTTTTCATGGGACAAATTAATACCAGATACTACGACTGCATCCTCATTTGTTTATTTTGCGCCGATCATGTTTATTTTTACTGGTATCGAAATGTCCTCTGTGTATATCACTCGATTGGAAAATCCAGTTAAAACGTATATTCGCGGAGTATTTGCCGCGTTAATTTTTATATTTTTCGTCAATATTTTGAATGCTTTAGTTGTAGCAAATGTCGTACCAAAAGGACAAATGGAATTGAATAATATCGCGCAATCTATTTCGATTTATTGCCAAATTCTTGGTTTGCCACATCTTATTGTGAATCTGTTTAGTTTACTTGTCTTCATTGGTGTAGCAGTCCAATTATCTGCTTGGGCCTCAGGACCAGCAAAGACAGTGACAGAAAGTGCTAGAAAAGGTGCGTATCCACCAAAATTCAATTTTTGGAAGACGAATCAATTTGACGTATCCAAATCCGTTATTTTGACTCAGTCTGTCATTATCTCAATCTTTGCACTTTTTTATTTGCTGATTCCTGGCGTCAATCAAGCATTTTTGATGCTCGTAAATTCAACTACTGTTATCTACTGTATCGTCTATGTCATCATGGGGATCGCAGTTTTGAGATTGCGTTATACACATGCAAAGTTGAATCGACCATTTAGAATTGGAAAAAAAGAGAAAAAGAGCAATCTTGGAGTTTGGACTGTCGTTATTGTTTTATTTGCGGCAATCGGATTTTCTGTCGGACTGACGATGAAAGCTGGAACATGGATCAATCTAATTGCAGTCACAGCCATCAGTGTCATTTTGTTTGTAGTACCACTCTGTATTGAAAAAATAAAGAAACCTTCTTGGGAACAGGAAGTCGCCATGCTGCTTGAAAAAGAAAAAGGTGAACTTGATGGAAAAACCGGCAATGAAACGGACTCTAACTAATCGAAATATCCAGTTAATCGCATTAGGTGGCGCAATTGGAACAGGATTATTTTTAGGTTCAGCAAAGGCAATTGCATCAGCAGGGCCAGCTGTTATTCTCGTTTATTTGATATGCGGTTTGGCTATTTATGGTTTGATGCGGGCCATGGGTGATTTATTTTTAGCAAATAGTACATTTAACTCTATCAGTGATTTCGTTGACTATTATTTAGGCAAAAAGTGGGCATTTTTTGTCAATTGGACTTATTGGCTTTGCTGGCTTGGAGCTGGACTTGCGGAATTAACAGCAATAGGATTGTATATCCATTTCTGGTTTGTACATGTACCAGCTTTGATAAGCGGAGGTAGCGCACTAATGATCTTAATGGCAGTCAACCTTGTTGCAGTCAAGTGGTTTGGTGAATTGGAATCTTTTTTCTCAATCATCAAGATCTTGGGGATTTTCCTTTTTATCTTATTGGGTATAGGATTGAGTGTCTCAGATTTTCATACCCAGTCTATCGGAATCAAAGAAAATTTTGGACAGATCGATGAATTACTACCGTTTGGCTTTGCTGGAATGGTAGTCTCATTTCCTATGGTTTTATTCAGTTTTGCTGGAATTGAAATGATCGGCTTAACCGTTGGCGAGACAAGTGATCCGCAAAAGAATTTGAAAAAAGCAATCAACTGTCTGCCTTGGCGTATTCTCTTTTTCTATATAGGAACGATTTTGTCGATTTTATTTGTTGTTCCATGGCATTGTTTAGATTTAAAAGAAAGTCCTTTAGTGACTATGCTGCAAGTGATCCATTGCCAAGGCGGAGCAGCAATTGTCAATCTAATGATTTTGGTTGCTTCTTTGTCCTCAGCAAATAGTGCAGTCTACAGTACTAGCAGGATTTTATATCAAACAGCAAAAGAAAAAAGTTTGCCCCATTGGTTTTGTGCGCTTTCTAAGAAAGGCGTACCTTTACACGGTATTTTAATTACAGGAATGTTATTTTTTGCCGGTCTTTGTCTACATTTTTTTGTAGCTGATAGTCGATTGTTTTTTCAGCTTTTGGCAGGCATGACAACGAGTTGTTTTCTATTTGTGTGGTCTTCGATCTTGTGTGCACATGTTCAATTTATTAAAGAAAAGAAACGGAACACTACACAAAGATATAAAGATCTTGCTTTGTTGGTGTTTTTTACTTCAATTGCTTTCAGCTTGTTATTCGAAAGCACGACACGCTTTATTCCTTTTTTATTGGTTATCTGGTTTGTATTCTTAAATTTTGTATATAAAAGAATAAGCAATAGAAATATCAGTTAGGCCCAGATACATTTTGCAAAACGAATTATTTCAGACCCCCCTGAAATAATCGATACGCCTGAAAAAACTTTCCTGCGTATAATAACAGTATCAATTAAACAGGAGGGGATAGGATGAACTGGTACAGATTGACGGTAGAAGATGTATTGAAAAACTATCAAACATCAACAGAAGGCTTGTCGCAAGAAGAACGACAGAAACGCCTGACTGATCAAGGATATAATGAAATAAAAGCAAGGCAGCAGACAAAACGATGGAAAAAAATAGCAAAGCATTTTACTGATCTGCTGATGATCGTGTTGATCATTGCCTCTTTTTTGAAATTTGCTTCTAGTGAATATATTGAAGGAAGTATTATTTTATTCGTAGTGATCGTCAATGGACTCGTTAGTTACTGGCAAGAAAGAAAAGCGGAAGAATCATTGAATGGTTTGAAGCAGCTGATGGGACAAGAAGCGATAGTACTATCAAACGGGATGCAAGAAAAAATCCCTGCGAAAGAACTGGTAAAAGGAGATGTCATTGTCTTACGTGCCGGAGATGTCGTTCCAGCAGATATCCGATTAATCGAAGCACATGATTTATTAGTAGAAGAATCGATTTTGACGGGAGAATCAGAAGCATCTGAAAAAAGTCATGCCGTTTTGACAGAAGAAGAATCGATCGGCGACCAGAAAAATATGGCTTTTTCAGGAACGCTTGTACAATCTGGTTCTGCAGTCGGTGTCGTTGTAGAAACAGGAAACACGACAGAAATCGGTAAAATCAATCAAGCATTGCAATCGGTCGAACAACAAACGACGCCTCTGATTAAAAAAATCAACCGATTAAACAAACAAATTTTTCAAGGCATTCTTTGTTTGAGCCTATTCTTAGTTATTTTTACGACATTTCGATATGGTATGGATTGGCATATCCTTCTTTCGGCTACGATTGCTTTGGTGGTGTCAATGGTACCCGAAGGATTGCCAGCTGTTTTGACCATGATTCTATCCGTTGGAGTACATGAAATGGCAAAAGAAAAGGCGATCATCAAAGGACTTCCTTCGGTAGAAACATTAGGTTCTATGACAGTGATCTGTTCAGATAAGACAGGAACATTGACAAAAAATGAAATGACAGTTGTGGATGTAGCTGCAAAAGAAGAAGCCTGCGTGTTGTCCATTATGAAAAACTGTCAGGAATTAAAAACAAAAGAAGAACAGAAAACAGAAAATTTAAGTGGCAATCCGACAGAAGTTGCGCTGATTCGACACACAGAAACAGCCAATCTACCTTTGAAAAAAATAGAAGCAAAGATTCCGTTCAGTTCTGAATACAAATATATGGCAACGATGCATGCGGAGGAAAAAGGAGCGGTGATTTACGTCAAAGGTGCACCAGAAGTATTATTTGCTAAATCAACTCTTTCTTCTGCAGAACAAGAAGCATGGAGTCAGACAGCTGCAGAATTTGCGAGAAAAGGTCAGCGTGTTTTAGGATTTGCTTATAAAAAAGTAGATTCGAAACAGGAACTCACGCATGAGACTTTAACCCAATTAACTTTTGCAGGGATCGCCGGATTGATCGATCCGCCAAAAGAAAGTGCAGTCAAAGCTGTAAAGGAATGCCAACAAGCAGGGATCTCAGTGAAAATGATTACAGGGGATCACAAAGACACAGCAAAAGCGATTGCGGAACAAATTGGCTTAAAACATACTGCCAAAGTTTTAGAAGGGATCGATTTGGATCTTATGTCTGATGAAGAGTTGATTCAGCAAGTGCCAATAGTCGATGTCTTTGCTCGAACGACACCAGAACATAAACTGCGAATTGTTAAAGCTTTGCAGAAAAATGGAGAAATCGTCGGAATGACCGGAGACGGCGTAAATGATGCACCTGCTTTGAAAAGATCCGATGTAGGAATTGCTATGGGAATCAAAGGTAGTGAAGTAAGCAAACAGGCAGCTGATATGGTTTTAGGAGATGATAATTTCCATACGATTGCAAAAGCCGTAAAAGAGGGCCGGCGGATTTTGGATAATTTGCAAAAAACCATCAATTTCTTCTTGCCAACTGCATTAGCTCAAGGATTGATCTTGATTTGGGCACTTATGCTGAATCGCCCGCTACCTTTGTCCCCAGTACAGATTTTATGGGTCAATATGGTAACGACAATCACTTTATCTTATGCACTAGGGTTCGAGTCGCCAGATCCAGAAATCATGAAGCGCCCACCAAGAGATCCAAAGCAAGGAATCCTATCTGGTTATCATTTGTTTCGGATCATCTATGTCTCCCTACTGATCATGGTTCCTGCCTATTTATTGGCTATGCAGTTTGAAGGGCAAAGCTTACAGCAAACCATTCTTCTGCAAAATATCGTCTTAGCTCAAGCTGTTTACATGATCAATTGCAGAGAGTTGTCCAAGCCGTCATTGAACCAAGGTCTTTTGCAAAACAAAGCGCTTTTTCTTTCATTAGGTATCCTTGCTTTATTGCAAGGGATGGTTATTTTTCTACCAGTCGGCCAGCAGCTGATCGGTACAGTAAGTTTAACGATGACACAACAGTTATTGATTGGAGCAAATGTGATTCTTCTATTCTTAGTTGTAGAAATAGAAAAAGGGATCATGAACAAACTGTTTCGCAAAAAAGAAAAAACAGCTAGAGAATACAGTCGCTAGCCGTTACTATAAAAAAGTTTTGAAAGTGAGTTCAGTCAAACGATTGAGCTCATTTTTCGTTGGAATAGAAGAAATGTATACAATAGGGATATCTAGAGAATCTAGAGGGAAATTGGAAATCAAGATATCTGTTTTTTCAAAAGAAATAGTGGAAAGATCGGTTAGTTCGATAGGTAAGAAGCAGACACGTTTTCCTAAGTAATCTTTTAATTCCTGCTGCAAGAACGCCTTCCATGAAGGTTCTCCTTGGAAAATAAAATAGACATTGAACAAATTCGGTTTGATAGAAAAAATCGTTTGTTGGATCAGTAGAGACAAGAGTTGGAGAAAGTAATTTGGTTCATTGATTTCTATTTCTTTTTTTAGATCGTTCAGTAAATTCTCTTTCTGTTGATACAAGTGTGCATATTGCTGATCATATGTTTCTAAAAAACGATGGTATTGACGGTCCAATGCTTCAATCAATATCGGCGATTCATGATATTTTAATATGAGGAGAGCCAAGTTATCAGTCAGAGATGTTTTTTTTAGTTGATCAAGAGACAGCTCTGAAGCTAGTTCCTCTACAAACGTTTCGAGGACCTCTAAAAATGGAGAATGATGCAGGCAGCGAGCGGTTTCTTGTCCATAGTTATTGTTGTAATTCCAACTTTCCAGAAAGCAGAAAGAAGCAAAAGAAAGCTCAGTGTCTTTAAGATAAATACCTTCCGTTAAATACAATTTTTTCAATGCAGAGTCATACAGGGAGGAGAGTGTGCTGTTGGTATGGATAGAAGAATCTAATCGGCAATTCGCTTTTATACGGATCGTATTGATAAAGAACCAACATGTTCCGAAAATCTCTTCTGTTTCAACCGCTAGTTCAGTTTGACTGAGGTTTCTTAAAAATTGAAAATAATGGGATTCATGGATCGAATAATCCTCGAAAAAATAGTTGTTATGAGTGAAAGGAATCAGCAATCGATGATAAAAAGTACGAATCGCACGCTCTTTTCCAAGAATACAAGCTGTATATTTCGTCAAATCGATCTGCAAGTCGTAACTTGCTAAACGCTGATTGATTTTAGTCACATGTCTTTTCAATGTCCCATAAGAAAGCCCATGGTCGGCTAGAAAATCAGGGACAGCAACTTTTTTTGTAAAAAGCAGATTTTTCAGCAGTTCGACACTGACTGATTGTTTGAAAAAAATCTCCCAAAGGTCATTTGTTAATAAATTTTGCTGGTTTTGCAAACTGATTCCTGCTTGATCGCTGATGATGTCCCAGCCTTCGGGCAGCTGAGAGCGAATAGATTGAAGGTCAGAAAAAATCGTTCGTTCGGTTGTCCCTATGATTTCAGCTAATTCATTTACGGTTATCTTTGTATGATTCAGCAATTGTTCTACTAAAGAAACATGACGTCGAATATCTTTTTCGGTAATGATTTTTTTCATTAGTGAATACATCAATCAGACTCCCTTCTATTCTAAGAATACGGAGAAAATAAACGGTGGTCAAGTTTCAACTGATTTTTCAATCATTGTTTATTTTTCTGGAGCATTTACTGATGATAAGAATTTCATCATGAACTTGAAAAATGATACCACTAAAATCAAAAAATAGGTGGGCAAACAATAATAAACATTTTAATAGTAGATGGTAGCAAGACCAACACAGGCGGATTGAACATTTAAGAGTTGATAAAAAAGAAAAATATCGAAGTATTTGATTAGCAACTACTTGTATTCATTTTTCTATTCTTACGTGGTATCTTTGAATAAAGCGAATCAATAAGAAAGAGATGGAAGCAGATGCTAACGAAAAAAGAACTAATCGATCACATCAATGAAACATACAATTTGTCTCCAGAATATATTTTTAAAAAATTTCCTGATTATTGCGTATTCAGACATCAAAAAAGCAAAAAATGGTTTGGGGTCCTGATGTCTGTTCCAGAAGAAAAAATCTATGATGATGCAAGTGACCATAGGATCATCAATATTCTTGATTTGAAGGTCGATCCTGAACTTGGCGGAATTTTGCGAGGAAAAGAGGGGTATTTTCCAGCCTATCACATGAATAAAGAACATTGGATCTCTATTGATCTACGTAAAATAGAAAAGCTAGATGAACTAGCAGATTTGATTGATGGAAGTTTTAAATCAACGCAATGAATGTCTAGGACAATAGAGAAGAGGTTGTGACAGAAATGTTTAGCTTCAAGAAATAAGAAGGAATTTACGAAAATTGCTTCTCAAATTTTTGGGAAATTTCGGCTTATTTTCTAAGAAATTACTTCTGGAACACCGTTTGTTCGAAAAAAGAGCTGCGACAAGAATTTTGTCCCAGCTCTTTTTTTTTTATTTTCCTAAATAAAATTCCCGCATCGTTTTTGCAATCATTTTGATCAAAGGATGATCTTCTGTGAAGCTAGAAGATAAATAAATTGTTCGTGTCAAGGGCAAATCTTTGATTTCCCGCAAGACGAAAGGATCATTTTTATCGTAAGACCAAGAAACTTTTGGGAAAAAGCTAACAGCTAATCCTTGCTTGACAATAGAACGTAATGTCGCAGGATCATCTGTCGTCGAACTGATCGTCAATTCGATACTTTTCGCTTCAAGTGCTGCATCCAGTGTATGACGGAAGGCGTTGCTCTTTGACAGCATCAAGATGGGGGTGCGTTGGATATCTTCTAATTGCAGATGTTCTTTTTTAGCAAGAGGATGTTTCTTAGGAATGGCGACATAAACAGGTTCTTTCATGATAGGAATATTGGTCATGCCAGGCTTCATCTCCGAAGTGATGTACAGTACAGGATCGGTAATATCATCTGGTAAATGATGTTGCATGATCGTTAATTGGATATCAGGATGCTTTTCCATAAAAATTCGGACCAAGTTCGGAATAGAAACAGAGGCTACCTCTAAATACAATATGACGGAAGTAACGATCTTCTCATTGACCGAAGACAATAATTTGATTCCTTCTTCTAATGTGTCTAATGTCTTGACTGCATATGGATAAAATTCTTCTGCATAAACGGTCGTCTCAATGTTTCTGCCGCTATGGTAAAACAAAGGGACACCTAATTCGTTTTCCAAATGTTTGATCGCACGGCTCAAGGCAGGTTGAGAAATAAATAATTCTTTGGCTGCTTGGGTAACATTTTTTGTTTCGAATACTTTTTTAAAATACTGCAGATGAAGCAATTTCATAATTATCCATCCCATCCATACCTTTTTGTTATGGTTTTTTCTTTTTTTGGCATTTTTTATTATAGCAGAAATTGACTAAGATAGCAGTGGAAAAAGTAAGTGCTGAGGAGGCGAGGCTCATGAGTACAGGTTTCTTATTTCCTGGACAAGGCAGTCAGAAGTTAGGGATGTTAGCGGATATCCCTGAAATGTACATGGAACGTTTAGAAAATGTGACGGGGTATCGGTTAGTTGATAAAGAAGAAAACTATCAAGATACGGTTTTTATCCAGCTAGCATTACTGACAAAAGCAGTATTTTATTTAGATGAAATGGAAAAAAACGGTATTCAGCCTGATATTGCAGCAGGACATTCGATTGGTGCTTTTTGTGCAGCTGTTGCTTGTC